>NZ_JBHIRE010000010.1:0-84939 GCF_042196885.1 Bartonella sp. AA86SXKL
ACGCGTAATTTTTTACGTGATCTGGTCAAATAGCTTTTGTGGAACCTGTTGTATAAAATAATTTTAAGCCCTTATGTTTAAAACTCACAATTGCCATATACTGCCCCTTGTCGTATATCATTGCTATACGGTTAATAACAATAAGAGTCAAGCCCATGTTAGAAATATCTGATTATATATCTGGAAAAAATGGATGGGAATAAGTGATAAAAAAGCTTCAAAAAGGTTAGGGATAGACACCCAAAAAAACATAACAGAATCAATGATTATAAAATCCCTTACTCTTGTAATAAATTATTGATTTTAATTGCCTTTTTTACACTCTTTTAGTGGTGCAAAACTATAACGATGTAATCCTATAACTGGTCCATATTTATCAAGAGCTGTACGATGCGCTAGCGTTGCATAACCTACATGCTTCTCTAAACCATACCCTTTATAAACTTGTCCTGCACATTCCATCATCCGGTCACGCGTTACTTTTGCAATAATAGATGCGGCTGCAATGGAAACCGAACGCTGATCACCCTTAATCAACGCCATTGCAGGACAGGACAACTCAGAAGGAATATCACGCCCATCAACAAGGACATAGTGGACTGGAATGGCTAATCCTATAATACAGCGACGCATTGCTTCTAAAGTTGCTTTTCTAATATTGGATTGATCAATTGTACGAGCACAAAGACTGGCAACTGAAACCGCTAATGCACTTTGCAAAATTTCATGATAAAGTCTATTTCGTTGGAGAAAAGAAAGTTTTTTTGAATCATTTAACCCATTAGGAATACGATCTTTATCCAAGATAACTGCTGCTGTTACCACAGGTCCAGCGAGAGGCCCCCGTCCTACTTCATCAACACCTGCTATATGAAAAAAACCCTGTTTTTGCAAATACAATTCGCACGAAAAATTTGGTTGTAGCGGAAAATTAAACATCTTTGATAAATCACAAATACAACAAACATACATCTATTTCTGTAGACTGATCATTTTTTGCAAGCATTACAGTTTTAAATGGCTCTTCAAACATTCCGCGAATTCTTGCACAAAAAATAAAAAAACACATTTCTTTGGTTACCCTCTTTTATTATGTATAATAAAATCATGATGAAATAAAAGCTTTTATATTTATTTATCAAATAGTTCCTAAAGTCATGATAGGTTTTATAAACCAATTTGGGTGCATTGATTTGATAAAAAGAGCTGCTTGTTGCGCCGTTTGTTTATTTTTAAAAATGCCAAAGCAAGTTGCTCCCGTTCCAGACATACGGGAAAAAAGAGCCCCACATTCATCTAATATAGATAACACTTCAGCTAACTGAGGTGCTATTTTTAATGCAGGAGAAAAAAGATCATTACGCGTTTCTTGTAAAACTTCAACTAATGAATCAACACTCTTTAAAGCGTCTGTATTAATTTTTAAAGAAGGATTATGACGCTTCTCTAACGCTTTAAAAACAGCTTGTGTTGAAATCTCTTGTCCATGATTAACCAATACCATTGCTAATGAACAAGCTTCTTTTAGTCGTATCATCTCTTGACCAATCCCTTTAACCAAAAGCGGCTGCTGATACTTTAATGCACAAAGGCACATGGGAACATCAGCACCAAGAACTAAGCTCATTTTTGCTAATTCTTCGTAAGAGCAATCAAGATTCCACTGCCGACGCAACATGCTGATAACCCCAGCTGCATCACCTGAGCCACCACCAATGCCTGAAGCAACAGGTAATGTTTTTACAAGCCGAAAAAAAGCAGGTTGAGCACATTCCGGAAAAGTCTTATGCATAAAGTCCCGTGCGCGAATAACCAAATTGTCTAAATGAGAAACAAGCCCTTTTGCAAACGGCCCCGTCAAAACAAACTGATTATTTTCACAAGGTGCATAGTGTAGACAATCACCGCTAAGACTAAAATAAACCAAACTTTCTATTAAATGATACCCATCAGCACGTTGCCCCACAACATGTAGAGCTAAATTCAATTTAATAGGTGTAAATAAATAGGAATGTCTTTGGAACGAAGTTTGTACATTTGATATCATATGACGTAATATTCACTTACATAGGGTTCTTTTAAAAATTCCCCCCTTTTACCCATACTTTTAGCACGAGCCCTATAAACAGCTTGGAATATTCTTAATCGTTTTCTAAAAAAACAATAAATATAAAGAGTTCTCATACAAAATAAACGACATGTTCTCATTCATATCATTTCAAGCCTTTTTTCTTCTAGCATCTGTTTTTAGATAAAAATCTCTCTGGCTTGAATGATCCTTTCCATCACAAACCATAACGCTGCCAAAGCGCTCGCTCTTCTGCTGCCATCAATGCACTATCAACGACTGTATAAACCGTATGTGCCGTCACTCCTGAAGGCGTTTTAGGTCCTAAAAAACTTTTTGGAGGCATAATAAGTCGAAGTTTTGCATCATTACCAAAGCGCTCCTTAATAACAGAACGTACATCATTCAATCCATCAACCAGACCAAGCTCAACGCTTTGTTTTCCACTCCAAAACATTCCTGTAAAGAGATTCGAATCATCTGATAATTTTTCAGCACGCCGTTCTTTAACCAAATCGATAAAAGTTTGATGCACTTCAAGTTGGAGAGATTTCAAATGCTCAATATCCGCCTTTTTTTCTGGCTGAAATGGATCTAATGTAACTTTGTTCTTTCCTGCTGTGTATACACGCCGTTCGATACCAATTTTCTTCAAAAGTTCCGGAAAACCAAAGGAAGCTGAAACCACTCCAATGGAACCAACAATTGAAGAAGGATCTGCAAAAATTTCATCCCCTGCACAAGCAATCATATAACCACCAGATGCTGCAATATCTTCAATAAACACAAGAACCTTTTTATTTTTTTCTTCTGCCAAGTCACGAATGCGCTTGAAGATAAAACGCGATTGTACAGGTGAACCACCAGGAGAATTAATAATAAGTGCAACAGCCGGTGACTTTTTGTGTGCGAAAGCCTTCTCTAAAAGATTTGCACACCTACTGAGGGAAAGGGTACGAGATATAGATGCTGATGAATCCATAATTGCTCCTTGAAGGCGCACCACAGGAATTTCAAGTTTATCGGAAGAAAAACGGCGTGGAATAAAACTTTTAATAAAATCCATCAAAACAAAATCTCCTTATAAATTAAGAACAATTAAATAGGCAAGGACAACAAAAAGGAACAACGCTATAATATCCAAAAGCGCCAATCAATCCCCACATTACAACCAGAAATATAACTTCACCCAAAAGCTAAACCTCCCTAATGACAAAGTGTAGACTTTAAATAATAAACTAAAAAACACAAGATACTATTAGAAAAGTTCCCACAAGCTTATATATCCATTATTAATTGCATCAACTCGAGGTGAAAAAGTATGGTCATTACCTTCATGTATAACCAATGCCGGTAAAATAGATAAAGCTGCTCTGCTTCCTCGTTTTGCGTAAAATAAAAGACGAATTGCTGCTGTTTTCGCACGGGCATGCACAGGAATTATACAAATACCACCAAAACGCCCTTCTAAAGCACGCAAGATATCTGTCAGCGATTGTGGACGTGCAATGAGCCCTAAGTATCCACCTGGCTTAACAATAGCTGCTGCACTCCGCAACCAGTTATCAAACATTGCTTCAGACATAACATGTGCTTCAGATTTTTGTTTATCAGGTGTCTTACGATCGGTGGGATTATTAAAAGGTGGATTCATAATCGCAAAATCAAAGCTATTATCTATCAAACCTGCTTTTATACGGGCATTCCCTTTGAAGGTAACATCTGCTTCTAGCAAACAAATTCGGCTAGCAAATTGTTTATTTTGTTTTAGCATAAGCGTTTTTTGAGCGTAAGATACCATAAAAGCTGAACGTTCAACTAAGGTAACATGAACTTTCAGACAACGCGAAGCAACAGCCAACCCTGCAGCTCCAGCACCTGCGCCTAAATCAACAACCTTGCCCTTTAAATTACTTGGAACCAAACTAGCCAATAACATCGCATCCATTCCAGAACGATGACCATATTTATGGGGTTGAACCAAATAAAATTTTCCGCGGTGAAAACTGTCAATTGTTTCACCACTCTGATTCGTTGTTTTATCCATTTAAAAGCCTAATGTTCACCTTTATAAACTGCATTTTTGCCATTCAGCTGCTATTTTAAATTTTTTTATTATTTCATAACAACAAGATTACACTCGCTAAAGAACATTTCTTGCCAATAACATTCCAAGCTTACACTTCAAAGCGCCATCAAAAGCTTGAGTCAAAACCAAACCCCCTTTATGCTAGTAAATAAAGTAAATTTTATATATGTCCATTGCAATACTCTAGGAGTAAACACATTGAGCGCAGCTATCAAACCAGAACAAATAAGAAATAATCAAATTTCTCTTCAATCTCTTGTCAATCTTACTCAAAAAGATATGGAGCGTGTAAATCAATTTATTCTCTCTATGGCAAAATCAGAGGTTGAGATGATCCCTGAAATTTCTAACCATCTTATTTCATCAGGTGGAAAGCGATTACGCCCAATGATTACGCTCGCTTCTGCTCATATGTTCGGTTATCAAAGTGACGGACATATAAAACTCGCAACAGCTGTTGAATTTATGCATACAGCAACATTACTACACGATGATGTGATTGATGAAAGTAATTTGCGACGTGGAAAATCCACGGCACGGATGATTTGGGGGAATCAAGCAAGCGTACTTGTTGGTGATTTCCTGTTGGGTCAGGCTTTTAAAATGATGGTCGATGTCGGTTCCATAGAAGCGCTCTCTGTCCTAGCGAACGCTGCTGCAATTATTGCTGAAGGAGAAGTCATGCAACTTTCTGCTGCAAAAAATATCAAAACCAGCCCTTCAGACTATCTCAAAATCATCAATGCCAAAACAGCCGCACTTTTTTCAGCAGCCGCTGAAGTAGGACCGATTGTTGCTGGCTATGGACATAAAGAGCGTTCTTCATTACGTGAATATGGAACATCTTTAGGTTTAGCTTTCCAATTGATTGATGATGCACTTGACTATAGCGGTAGTGCTCAAAGCTTAGGAAAAAATATAGGGGATGATTTTAGAGAAGGAAAAATAACAATGCCTGTTATTATCGCATATGAACGTGGAAATATAGTAGAAAAAAATTTCTGGAAACAAGCACTTGAAGATGGCAATAACAATAATGAAGCCTTCGCATACGCGCAACACTTAATAGAAAAGTATGATAGTATCACAGATACAATAGAACAAGCACGCATCTACGGAAAACATGCAATTGATGCTCTTGTTCCCATGAACGAAAATCTTGCTTACAATGCTCTCGTTGAGACTGTTGAATTTTGTATTGCGCGCGTAAACTGAATTCTTTGCAAGAATCGCAGTATTTCTCAATAAAGTAATGAGATATGATCTATAAACAACACCATCGATTGATTATCTTGAAAAGGATTAGCTCCATGTGCTCTGCAACGGTATCCCGAATTTTTACCCTCTTTATCGTGGGTATCATGCTGATGCCATTCCCCACCTACAGTAAAATAAGCACCGCAATTCATACAAGCTCATTTACAGGTGCTTATTTAGCTGGAAGGGTTGCAAATCATGAAAATAAAACAGAACTTGCTATCAATTACTTTAAACAAGCACTCATTTATCAACCTGATAACATTGAAACACAAAAAGAGCTCCTTGAAGCTATGCTCTCGGTCGGAAACTTTAAAGAAGCTGTCCAACAAGCCCAAAAACTCAAAGAGCAAGATGTTATAACTCCCTTTGTTTCCTTAACTTTGTCAGTAGAAAGTCTCATCAAAAAAGACTATAAGAATGCCAATTTTCTTCTACAATCAAAAGAACCTCCGAAATCCAATAATCCAATACCTGAACTCATCGGTGCTTGGATTAAATTTGGATCTGGACAAAAATCTCAAGCAATCACTGATCTTAAGAAACTCAAAGGTCCTGTCTGGTATGACCTTTTTATATCTTATCATCTAGCACTTATGAGCGACCTTGCAGAACAGCCAAAGGATGCAAAAAAATATTTCATTAAAGCACTGAATAACAAACAGGGAACTCTTATCGCTCCTAATACTTATGAGCGTATTATCATAGCCTATGCCTCATTCCAATTGCGCCATAATATGCGCAACCAAGCTCTTCAAACAATCCAGCATGGCGAACAAATGTTGTCAGATCGAGAAGTCCTTAAAAACTTTCGAGAAAAAATTGAAAAAAATTCTTTCTTAGAGAGAGTTATTAAAACACCTCAACAAGGAGCAGCCGAGGTATTATATAATTTTGGAACAGCCCTCAACTACAAAAACTCAGGGCGAATTGCACGTATTTTTAAGCAATTATCTTTCGCCTTATACCCTCAAAATGACGCAACACTGTTTCAGCTCGCACACATTTCTGCTAAATTGAACGATCCACATCAAGCAATTAAACTTTATCGCGCTTTATCCCCTAAATCTCCTTATTATAAAGATGGACAACTTCATCTTGCATTCCTTCTTGCCAATAACAACAATTACAAAGAAGCAATAAAATTACTCACATTGTTAAATAAAAAATTTCCCAATGATCGTAATATTTTGATAACGCTCGTTGCTTTTTATATGCAGGACAATAAATTTCTTGAGGCCATTAAAACTCTAGACTACGCTATTACAAAGATAAAAAACTTTCAGCAGGACGATTGGAAACTCTTTTATCAGCGTGGTATTGCTTTTGAACGTTTAAAGCAATGGTCAAAAGCAGAACTTGACTTGCGAAAATCACTTGAATTTTTCCCAAATCAACCGCAGGTTCTTAATTATTTAGCCTATTCCCTTGTGGAACGTGGTGAGAAGCTTGAAGAATCGCTCCGTATGCTACAAAAAGCCTCTGCTTTACAAGCTCACAACAGCCATATTCTCGATTCTTTAGGGTGGGCTTATTATAAACTAAAAGAATATAATAAAGCAGTGCAAATATTAGAAAATGCTGTCAGATTACAACCTGAGGACCCAACACTGAATGATCATTTAGGGGATGCCTATTGGAAAGTTGGGCGTAAACGTGAAGCAATCTTTCAATGGAACCATGCAATTGACGGAAAACCAGAAAATTCTGAACAAATTCAAGAAAAGTTGAAATTTGGTTTGCAATAAACGATGCTTAACCATAAACCACATGAATAATAAATAGAGAAACTAAAATTACTTTGGTTTTTTGTTTAGTCCAATATAAAGAGTATAAAGCGTGAAACTACCTGAACATCTTAACCCCAAACGTTCTTTTCAGGGACTAATCTTAACTTTGCAAAATTATTGGGCACACTATGGATGTGCAATTTTGCAACCTTACGATATGGAAGTCGGAGCTGGGACTTTTCATCCAGCAACAACATTACGCTCTCTAGGACCACGCCCTTGGAAAGTTGCTTATGTCCAACCCTCTCGACGTCCAACAGATGGCCGATATGGTAAGAATCCAAATCGTTTACAACACTATTATCAATTCCAAGTGCTTCTCAAACCCTCTCCGCTCAATCTACAAGAACTTTATATAAAGTCGCTACAAGCTATCGGGCTTGATACAAAACTGCATGATATTCGCTTTGTTGAAGATGATTGGGAAAGTCCCACTCTTGGTGCTTGGGGGCTTGGATGGGAATGTTGGTGCGATGGAATGGAAGTCTCTCAATTTACTTATTTTCAACAAGTGTGCGGCATTGAATGCGCTCCTGTTTCAGGGGAACTCACATACGGTCTTGAGCGTCTAGCGATGTATATCCAAGGGGTTGATAACGTCTATGACCTTAACTTTAATGGTTTGGAGGGAGAAAACAAAATAAGTTATAGAGATATTTTTTTACAGGCAGAACAGGAATACTCATATTATAACTTCGAATTTGCTGATACAAAACTGCTCCATCAGCACTTTATCGATGCAGAACGCGAATGCAGCGCACTTCTTGATGCTGGAAAACCAAATAAAGAAAATGTATTCCATCGCTGTGTTTTTCCTGCCTATGATCAATGTATTAAAGCAAGCCATATCTTTAATCTTTTGCAAGCACGTGGCGTTATTTCTGTAACCGAACGACAAAATTACATTCTTCGCGTTCGTAATCTCGCCCGCCGTTGTGGGGAAGCCTTCTTACTCACAGAAGCTGGACAAATATATACTGGAGAAGCCTAATGTCTGATCTTCTTCTTGAACTTTTCAGTGAAGAAATCCCTGCACGTATGCAACGAAAAGCTGCTGCTGATCTTAAAAAATCTGTTACAGATCAACTTGTGAATGCTGGATTGATCTATGAAGCTGCTCGTGAATATTGGACACCTTGTCGGCTCACATTGGACATACGCGGACTTTCCATACGCTCCAAAGATATCCATGAAGAACGCAAAGGTCCCAGTATAAAATCACCACAGCATGTAATTGATGGTTTTCTACGTGCAACAGGATTAAACGATATTTCTGAAGCGCATATTGGACATGATGATAAAAAAGGTCATTTTTATATTGCTAAAATTGTTAAAAAAGGTCGAGCTGCAGAAGAAATTATTGCCGATATTTTACCGGATATTATCCGCAACTTTCCGTGGCCGAAATCTATGCGTTGGGGAAAAGATTCAGCACAAAGTGGTACTCTGAAGTGGATTAGACCTTTACAAAACATTCTTTGCATCTTCGGACCAGAAATTGGTGAAACACATGTTATTCCGTTTACAATTGGTTCTCTTAAAAGCAATAATTTAACTTATGGTCATCGTTTCTTAAGTGATGGAAAGCCATTTCAAGTGCGCCGCTTTGATGACTATGTTACTCAACTTGAAACCCATAAAGTCATTCTGGATGCCGAAAGACGAAAGAATATTATTTTAGCTGATGCCCAAAATCTCTGCTTTGCAAACGGTTTAGAACTGGTTCAAGACAATCCCCTCCTAGAAGAAGTTGCTGGTCTTGTTGAATGGCCTGTTATCTTGATGGGTGATTTTGACCAATCATTCCTTGATATTCCTCCAGAAATTATTCGCTTGACCATTCGAGCCAATCAAAAATGTTTTGTCACCCGCAAACAAGGAGAAAAAGTAAAACTTTCTCATCATTTTATTCTCGTTTCTAATATTCTTGCAAATGATGAAGGCAAAGAAATTTCGAAAGGAAATAGTAAGGTTGTCCGTGCCCGTCTTTCTGATGCACTTCATTTTTGGCAAACCGATCAGCGTGATTTGCCTGATCTTCAACAATTGGAATCTTCTATAAAAAAATTTCAACTTGATATAAAAAAGCCTCTCGATCAAAGAATGGCACGACTTGATCATTTGAATGTAACTTTTCATGCTAAATTAGGTACACAAGGAGCAAGGGTAGAACGCATTGCTACACTCGCACAAGAAATTGCCCCTTTGATACAAACAGATCCTCTTTTAGCAAAACGTGCAGCCATCCTTGCAAAAGCTGATTTGCAAACAGAAATTGTCGGAGAATTTCCTGAACTACAAGGTGTTATGGGGAAAAAATACGCCCTTCTTCAAGGGGAAGATCCTCGCATAGCTGTAGCAATCGAAGACCATTATAAACCTCAAGGACCAACAGATCGTCTTCCACAAGAACCACTTGCTATAACCGTTATGCTCTCCGACAAAATTGACATGCTCGTTGGCTTTTGGCTCATTAATGAAAAACCAACGGGCTCAAAAGATCCCTATGCGTTAAGACGAGCAGCATTGGGAATTATTAGGCTTGTACTTTCGCGAGATTGGAAAATCAATCTTATGCCACTGTTTCAGTTAGCAATGAATCTTTTCTTACAACAAAAAAATAAATATGAAATCTCTCAAAGAGAAAATTCACAATTGATGAATCTGCTTCCAGAAAAAAATGAATATATTTTATCAGACCTGTTATTCTTTTTTCATGACCGTTTGAAAATCTATCTAAAAGAGGAAGGTGCTCGTTACGATGCCCTTGAAGCCGTTTTAAATAAAGATTCTGATGATTTTTTATTGGTTGCACGTCGTGTCGAATCGCTTATCGCTTTTATCAATACCTATGATGGAATGAACTTTGTAGCCTCTGTAAAACGTACTGCCAATATTCTTGAAAATGAATTTCAAAAAAGCACAACAATAGCGAATGAAATTAATCCTGAGCTCTTTGTCGAGAAAGAAGAAAAGCAGCTCTATCATGCAATCTGTGAAGTAGAAAGAAAGGTTCTTGCCCCCATCAATGCAACAAATTTATCATTTGCCCTCAGTGTGCTAGCGCCACTTGGAAAATTGATTGATATATTTTTTGAAAAAGTATTGGTGAATGATAAAAAACCTGATATTCGTGCTAACCGTCTTGCTCTTCTCAAACGCACTTACATTGTGACACAATCGGTTGCAGACTTCTCAAAACTTGTCATTTAAAATCAAAATACCCTATTAACTGATAAAAACAATGAAGATAATTTTTTCTTTTTTATGACTTTTATTAATTAATATTGAGAAAATTATGCAACCAAAGAGAGTGTTCTTTATCTCTCAAATATCATTAATTAAGATATGTTTTCATTTTGATAAATGATTCTTTCTCAAGAGACTCTTTGATAAGTTCATCAGCCTTGTTAGAATCTATTTCCCTTGCAATAAGGGTACGTGCTGTAGAAATTGCCAAATCAATCGCCGATGAAGAAACCATGCGTATTGCATCGGCTTCTGCTTGGGCAATTTTTTGTTCTGCCAATTTATTGCGGTTTTTTACATATTCTTCTGCTTTTGCACGGGCCTCAGCAATAACAGATTCAACTTCATGCTTTGCTGCTGCAATAATTTCTTGCGCATCTTTTTCTGCTTCTGCATGTTTGCGTTGATATTCAGCCAATATTTCCTGTGCCTCTTCACGAAGACGCAGCGCCTCATCCAGTTCATCTTTGATACGTTTCGCGCGTGCATCAAGATGGTGTATAACCCTCTGTGGAATTTGGAAATAGACTAAAAGAGCCAAAAAAAGAACTAACCCAACAAATGCCCAAAAAGTATCAGTCATCTTTGTCTTCCTCCATAATCCGCAGTTTTAACAACTGAACGAACAGCCTCTTTGCTGATATCAACGTCAATCAATTTTTTCACAATTTCAAGAGCTACTTCTTCAGCGATAGAACCAACATTTTGCATCGCTTTATCCCGAATTTTTGTTATCTGTTTTTCAGCATCTGCGAGTTTTTTCTCTAGACTCTCTTCAATTTCTTTCCGTTCAAGCTCTGCCTTTTCTTTTAATTCTTCACTAGCTACCTGCGCTATAGCCTGCGCGTTCAAACGCGCTTCCGCTAATTTCCGCTCATAAGTTTCAACAACAATGTCTGCTTCTTGCTTCATGCGCATTGCCTGATCTAAATCAGATGCTATTCGATCTCGCCGTGTTTCAATAACACCGCCAATACGTGGTACAATTACACGGGAGATAAAAAGATAAAAAAGTACGAAAGAAATTGCCAACCAGAAAAAATGCGAACCAAAATGCACAAAATCAAAAGGCGGAAACACACGATTTGCATGCTCTGCCACTTTTTTAATATGTTCTATCGACGTTTCAGTGTTCTGTGCATAAGCGCTTGAAACAAACATCTTCTTTCATCCCTTAAATAGCTTATTAAAGCCCTCTATAACCGATGATAACTGACTAACATCTCTCTGGTTAAGAGCCTAAAAGGGTAAATCTTTCCTCATGCAAGAACAGATATACCCTTTTGATGATGATTAAACCCCAAAAAGAAGTAATAAAGCAATGAGCAATGAAAAAATTCCCAAAGCTTCTGTTACAGCAAAACCAAAGACGAGACGTCCAAACTGACTATCTGCTGCTGATGGATTTCGTAATGCACCAGAAAGATAGCTACCAAAAATATTACCAAGTCCTAAAGCTGTTCCAGCCATACCAAAGCAAGCAAGACCAGCACCAATATATTTTGCTGCAAGCACCATTTCCATGTTATTCTCCTTTAAAGCGAAATTGCATTATTCGACGGAAAACCGCCAGTTCTATTAATGTCCTGGATGAATTGCATCATTAAGATACATACAAGTTAAAACCGTAAAGACGTAAGCCTGAAGAAATGCGACCAAAAACTCAAGAGCAGTAATTGCTACAGTCATAATAAGCGGTAAAATCGAACCACCCACACCTACGAGTCCTACCCCAATCATTGAAACAACAAACCCAGAAAACACTTTAAGCGTAATATGACCAGCAAGCATATTCGCAAAAAGACGAAGAGAAAGACTAATTGGACGGGAGAGAAAAGAAATAACCTCAATCATTGTCACCAGAGGTAAAACCACAACAGGAACTCCACTGGGAACGAACAGTTTCAAAAAACTGACCCCATGCTTATAAAAGCCATAACCAATCACCGTCAAGATTACCACCATTGCTAACGAAAACGTGATCATGATTTGAGACGTAACCGTATAAAAATAAGGAAAGAGACCAATAAAGTTAGCAACCAAAATAAAAGTAAACAGAGAAAAAACTAAAGGGAAAAACTGCATTCCCTGCACACCAGATGATTCCCGCAGAGTCGATGCTACAAATTCATATGCCATTTCCGAAAGAGACTGCATCCGCGTTGGAACCAATCCACGACTCGATGATGAAATAAAGAGAAAAATAGAAGTTACAACAACCGTGAGGACTGTAAACAATGATACATTTGTAAACGATAAATCCATATTTCCTATGGAAATCTTAATCAGCCTTGAAACCTCAAACTGATGAATAGGATCTGGAGCGTGTGCTGTCACTTCAACCTCATTTATCGGACCTCTCATTGGCCCCTTTATCTTGTTTATCTTGGCGCAATACGCCTTTTTTTCCTAATTGACTGGAGGAAACATACCCCACAGACCGAAGAATACTCAATACACCCGCAGCAAATCCAAAGAAGAGAAAAAATACCAATCCCCAAGGCCATGAACTTGCTAACTTATCAAACCCCAACCCCAAAACAATACCAACTATAATACTTGCCAGAAACTCATTGGAAAGCTTAATTGCACCTGCCATCCTTCCTTGTGATTTTTCCCGCTTACTCTTATACTCCCACTTCTTTAATGCTTGCTTGCGCACTAAAGCTACGCTTAAGTTCCTACTACGACATTCCAAATCCTCTGAATGAAGACACTCTCCTTGCTTTTTCTCTTCAGCCTCCTTACGGCTCATAACGGGTTTCTCGCCCATCGCCATCATTGGCTCCTTAATTAAAAAGCAACGTAAGAATACATTTCATAAAACCGTGTGTATCATATTGTTCCCGAATTTATTCGTCAAGATACTAAAAGAAATCTATCACAAGTTATCGTATAAATTTCATTGCAGAAATAACGTATTTTTCAATTTACATGCTTTCTTAAAAAGATATTCTAAGCACCTAAACCGATTTCACGACAGCACCCGTGAATGTATAATGAAAAGTTCCCGTGAATAATATAAAACTTATAGAACAACCATTTTACGCTTAACGAAAGGTGTAAACTAATACCATCTTATTTTCCGGCTCCCAATGTTATATCAGTCCTAGTTTTGAAAGAGAACATAGAAAACTAAAAACAGTATGAGAACGTTGGTTTTCTCCTTTTATTCGAATAAACTTGCACTTTTCATTTTATGAAAATGATAATAATCAATGGTTTCTGTATGATCCTATTCGCAAAGTATTTTATATACACCATTACAAGCCTCATCACGAAATGAGCTTGAGGGTATTAAGAGAAGCTCCTTTAAATACAAGATATTAATAAATCAAAAATTTCAAATAGATTAAGCCAATAGAACACAATAAAATTTAAATATGATTACCATACCACTTTATACAATTTTAATCTACTTTTATAAACTTCGCTCCTTACAATTGAATATCTGTGGATTCAGCAAATATTTTTGCTTTTTATTCAGACAAACAAGCAAAAGCGCTTATTCATAAGCTTTATTTTTATGAAACGATAATCTAATGCTGCTTTTCAAACAAGCATCATAATTATATTCCCCTACCCTCATATTGCATCTATTCTTGCACTTAAATAACCCATTAAGAGGATTATGTACTCTTTCTTAAATACTCCCTATTAAACTCTTCTCATGACATGCAAATAAATGATCTTTATCAAGATGAGAGAGCTCTATTCAATAGCGCTCATGATAAATGATTATCAATAAAATTAAAACTTTAGCAAATAAAACTTTTTCTTTTATGAAAAGAAAGATCATTAAAAAACTTATTTTTAAGATTCTTAAGTATAGATTTCATTCACTTAAAAAATTAAAGAGTTATCATTTCTTCTTGGAACGTGTCGCAAAAGGATTATCAGAAGCTCGTAATGATATGCGAACGGGTATACCAGACATATCAAATGTTTCACGTAACCCATTGACAAGATAACGCAAATACGACTTGGGCATACTTTTGGGGCGCGAGCAGGAAATCATAAATCCAGGAGGACGTGTCTTAACCTGTGTGATGTATTTAACCTTAAGTCGACGTCCAGAAACCGCAGGAGGTGGATGATGTGCCACAACAGTTCCAAGCCATTGGTTCAATTTAGCCGTCGAAATGCGACGATTCCATACACGGTGCATCATCATGACATTTTCCATCAGTTTATCAATCCCTTGACCATATTGTCCTGATAAAGGAACAGCTCTCAAACCACGAACTTGAGGAAGAAATCGCGCACCTTTTTCATGCAAATCAATCAATGTGGTCTGACTGTTTTCAATAAGGTCCCACTTATTGAAAGCAATAACTGGAACACGCCCTTCACGAATCACAAGATCAGCAATTTGTAAATCCTGCTTTTCAAAAGGTATCGTTGCATCAAAAACAATGACCACCACTTCTGCAAAACGAATAGCACGTAAAGTATCTGCAACAGATAGTTTTTCTAATTTTTCTTGAATTCTCGATTTTCGACGTAAACCTGCAGTATCAAAAAGTTTAATATGACGACCACGCCATTCCCAATCTACAGAAATAGAATCACGCGTGAGTCCTGCTTCTGGTCCTGTTAACAATCGCTCTTGTTTCAACATACTATTGATAAGAGTGGATTTTCCTGTATTGGGACGCCCCGCAATTGCAATCCTAATGGGCTTACTTTCATCGTAAATAAGCTCCTCTTCTTCCAAATCCTTTACATCATCACCAACAGATGCAGGTTGTATCATTCTATCTTCTTCTTTGTTGTTGCCAAAAGCATGCTCTGACCCAACAGCATCTATAATTGCATCACGCAGATCACTAAGTCCCAAACCATGTTCAGCCGATATTGGGCACGGCTCCCCCAAACCTAATGACCACGCCTCATACTCTCCTCCTGTTGCCGCTCTTGACTCAGACTTATTGGCAACAAGCACAATTGGCTTTCCTGATTTGCGAACCAATGAAGAAAAATTTAAATCACTTGGTGTTATTCCGCTCTTTGCATCAAATACAAATAAAATAAGATCCGCTTCATCAATTGCAACTTTTGTATGAGAACGCATACGCCCCTCAAGTGTATGATCACCTGCTTCTTCCAGCCCAGCGGTATCAATCACATCAAAACATAGATCTTGAAGTTTTGCCGCATGAATACGCCGATCACGTGTTACACCAGGCTTATCATCAACCAAAGCCAATTTTTGCCCAACCAAACGATTAAATAGTGTTGACTTCCCAACATTGGGACGACCAACGATAGCAATGGTAAGGCTCATCGATTTATTCCTTATTTGCCTTGCCCTCTGCTTGTATAAGCTCAAGCATCATTCGAGCCCGATCTGTTATTTTTAAACCCAAAGAACCTTCTTCAGAAATTTTCTTAAAATAATAAACCGCCTCATCCATTTTATCCGCCTTATAAGCAGCTAAGCCTAAAGCTTCTCTTGCAGACATACGCATAGGATCGGTATCACTTGCCATATCTTTGATGCGCTTTTCAACATCAGTTAATGTCCCTGTATCAACCAGAATATAAGCCGCCCGAATTTTTGCAACTTTCTGCAAAATCTGCGGTGCTTTCTCATCCGCTGCAACAGAATCAAAGATCTCCACTGACTTAATAATATCACCTTTCTCCATGAGTAAAGAAGCCTCACGTAAACGAGCAAGAAAAGGATACCCCCCAAAATGAGAGGTTTTAACAGTTTCTAATTGCTTTATCGCTTTATCAAAATCACGTGTATCCGCAAGATCAAGACTCTTTACAAATGCATCACCAATATAACCAGCTTTCTTTATTTGTGTATGATGATAAACTTGATAAGCAACTATCATGAATATAAAAAGAATAGCTGCTCCAATAATTGAAAAACCATACCGTCTCCAAAAAGCAAGCGCCTTTTCCTGACGAAATTCTGCATTCACTTCAGCAATAAAACTATCATACGACATATATCATACCTTGAAAAAAGTTACTTCACCTATGCTTTTACGCATAAATGGATAAAGATGGTAGCCCTAATTAACTAAAAATCTTTAAATTGCTCGTTTATTTATTTTAAATCAACATGTAGCCAATTCAATCAGATTTTTGCAACAGTCTTAATCGAAAATGATGTAAGCACCCTGTTTGTTCACATTACAGCTTTTACATATATTGAGTCTTATGAAAAATTCACTGCCTTAATATTTATCATGATTGCCTATCATCTCAAGCGAACTTTCTCCCCATTATATAGAGGGATAATCTTTTGAAGTCTTCAACCGCAATCGTTGGTTGTATTGGATTATACAATTATAATAGAAAAACCAATTCTTGAAAAAACTTGAATAAACAGTAAATTTCCACGAATACCTACTAAAACCAAATAGATAAATCTTATCTGTATCAAAAATACCGAAGCGCCATGATTAAAGTGTGGTATAATTCCAAATCTTCAGTTAAAGTTCTATATACAAAGTGTATCCCTTCAGCTTATCTTCATGCGATTAACAACTTTTTATAATTGATCCTTAAAGTTTTTTAAAATATCCTATTGTAAGGGCCAAACCCACATAAGCATTGGAACAGCAATAATAACGATCAACACCGCCAATGGAGCACCCAAACGTGGATAATCACTAAAACGATATCCTCCTGGCGCCATCACGAGCATATTACTTTGATGTCCAATAGGTGTAAGAAACTCACAACCCGCACCAATTGCAACAGCCATCAAAAAAGCTTCAGGCTTATAATGAAGGGAATGAGCAAAACTTGACGCAATTGGTGCTACCATCATCACTGTTGCTGCATTATTCAAAAATGGCGTGACCAACATAGCTGTCACCAACATAAGTGCTAAGGCACCAGATGGTGGGAAAAATATTGCCAATTGGCTCAGCCATTGACCAATGAGATCCGTACATCCTGTTTTCTCTAACGCTTCACTCACTGGAATAAGAGCCGCTAATAGTACTAATATTTGGCCATCTAATGCCTGATACAGATCACGCGCGGGCAAAACGCGAAAGATAACCATTGCAGCAGCAGCAGAAAAAAAAGAAAACGCAACGGGAACAATATGAAAAGCTGTAAAAATAATTGCTATAAATAAAACAGCTAAAGAGATGAAACCATGTCGTAAATTTCCAAACACAATATTTCGTTTTGCTAGGGGCAGGCATTTCAATTCTCTTAACAAATTTGGAATAACTGCATCCTGTCCTTGCAAAACAATCACATCGCCAAGATGGAAAATAATATCATCAAGTCTTCCCCGCACCCTTTCATGTTGACGACTTAACGCAAGCAGATTTACATTATAGTGATCAAATAGGGAAAACTCTTTCGCACTAATACCAATAAGGGGTGAATTATGGGTGATGACTGCTTCAATAATATCGATGTCACTGTCCTTATCACCTGCAGCAATAGTTCGCCCCTTAGAAAACTCTAAACGAGCAGAGTTCATCACGCTATCTAACCCTGTATGCGACCCTTCCAGCAAAATAATATCATTTTCAGACAAAACAAAATCTGGTAACGGTGAAATAGATACTTTGTTTCTGATGATTTGAATCACCATAACATCACCACTTGATGGCTTAACCAAATCAACAATATTTTTTCCCACAATCGGTGAATTTATTGGAATATGCACTTCTGCAACATAATTACGAATATCAATGGCATCATCAAACGATACACCTGAACGTACACGCACAGGCAAAAGCCAATAAAAAAGAACCAAATATAAAACACCAGCCGTCGCAATAACCGCACCAACTGGTGTAAAATCAAACATAGTAAAAGGTGTTCCGGCTAAACGTTCTTGCATCGCTGAAATAACAACATTGGGAGATGTTCCTATCTGTGTCATAAGCCCCCCCAACAAAGAACCAAAGGCCATGGGCATCAAAAAGACAGAAGGAGAAACCTGAGAACGACGTGCAAACTGAAAAGCTATCGGAAGCATAATAGCCAAAGCACCAATATTTTTAACAAACATTGATAATACGACAACAGAAAGAACTAAAAAGGCTAATTGAAGACGCACAGATTTCACGTCTGGCCATATCCGTTGAATAATAAACTCCATTATACCAGAGCGCGATACAGCCGTACTGACAACAAACACACTCCCCACGATAATAACGATATCATTACTAAAACCGCTAAAAGCTTCCTTCGGACTGACAAGACCAAGGGCACAAGCTATTAATAATGTACAAATAGCAACAAGATCATAACGAAATCGATCCCAAATAAAAACAACCATCATGAGACCAATGATCGAAAAAGCCATTATTTGATTTTCTGTCATAACACTTACCTCTCCCCATTAAATTATAATGAACAAGAACATATTTTTTATGTTTTAAATATTCCTATAAACAGCAGCAAGATAAAAGCAGACATCGGAATATTTTAGGATAATTTTAAAGTGATAAAAAATTATGATGCGCATAAACTTACCTCTCCTTATTATGCGTTCTTTTCTATAAAGAGCTAAACTCAAAGAAAATTGATAAAAGTTGATAAAGCTATATTGCAAAAAAGATGAGAATAACTCTAATATAGAGAGTAGATAATTGTTGAAACTGGTACACGCTATATTTAAACCTTTGTCGTTGCTTAAAAGAATTTATCTTCACTCTCAATTCAAAGAGTGATAAAAATGAAAGAAGAAAGAATGGTCAATCTTAATAGTGGGTATCAAAGTAACCTCAGATATTGGCTCACTTGTATTATTGGATTTGTTGCTATCTTGGCAATTATAATTGTTGGTGGATTTTATATCGCAAAACCCTATCTTGACAGTTTTGTAAAACAAGAAATAGCCCGTCGTGGTATAAAAGCCCGAACATCTGAAGTAAGCATTCTAGGTAAAATCAATTTGAAGAATGTGACATTACCTGTTCCAGCTGGTACATCACTTAGAATTGGTGCCATTTCTGCCCGTCCTCCCCTTTCCTTTATTCCCGGAACTTTTTCATTTTATAATGTTGATTTAAAGCATAATAATATTCATGTGCAAATTCCCCAAATTTCTCTTCGGAATGTATCCTTAAAAGAAAAAGATAGAACGATAACATCACGTCTTTTACAATCAATGATGCGTATTGAGCTTTCCTCAATTATTGCTCCCAATATACAACTTTCTATAGAAAATAAAAATAACCGAATAGAAACGGTTGAAGTCAAGAATTTCCAGCTTTCTGATTTTAGAAATAACCATATCCATTCAGTTAGTATCAAAAATATGGATCTTAAAACGGTCGTAGCAAATGGTGCCAAACAGATGCAACTTATGGCTAAAAGTGATACAATAAAAGCCCATGATATCGACATCAACTATGCCTACTCTATCATTTTTGGAAAAAACAATGCTCTCAATCAAGGTAAAACCGTTACTGGCCCCATTTCTTTGAATAATATAAGTGTCGATATTTTTGAAGAAGCAGAAAAAAACAGCTCTTTCTTCCTTGGGCAGTTTAAAACATCTGGTTTAAAGATGAAACCGCTTGAGCAACCTCCTGAAAAATTAATCAAAGCTTATCTTAATGCAAGAAAAGAGAATAATAAAATCGCCGAAAAAGTAGCACAAAATGGTCTTCTTCTAAACATACTGCTCGCCATTACCTCAGCGGATGCCAAAGTTGATAATATCACCGTTGATATACCGCAGTTGAAAGCAACGCTCGAATCATTCCAATTCAAACCAAGTTTGTGGAAACAACCTATCCCTAAAAAGCTTTTTCTTTCTCTCAATAACCTTTCCGTTTTACCTAAAAAAATGAATGAAAAAGACTTAGATTTCTTCAAAAATCTGAACTTTGAGCGCTTTAATGTTTCAGGAAAAATTGATATTTCTTACGATGAAAAAAAACGTATACTCTTTCTTGATACAATGTCTTTCAATATGAAAAACGTTGGATCTGGGAACATATCGGCTAAGGTTATTGATGTTGATGAAAAGCTTTTTTCTGGTCAGAAAAATATAATGATTGCTGCGTCTCAAGACCTTGGCATCAATGAAATTGATATACAATATACGGATGCAGGTTTCATTGATAAGCTTTTTTCTTATCTTGCGCAAAATCTTAATGACAGCCAACATGATCTAAAAAAGGAACTTTATGACGATTTCTATCTAATGATGACGCAGACCCCAAAAATTCTGCTAAAAAATCATGACGAAGCAGAAAAAATTTCAAAATCCTTAGGAGAATTTGCTAAAAATCCACAAACATTGATCGTTAAAATTAAAGCAAACGATAATAAAGGTCTCGCAATAGTTGATCTCGAATCTGCTCTACAAAATGATCTATCTAAGGCTTTAAGCAAAGTACATCTCACTATTAAAAATGAAGCGTCGCGTTAAACATTTTGTGCTTTAAACATGATGATCTTGTCTATAAATTAAGAACTTTATTCCTCTTTTTTCTTTTGTATGATACAGAAGGTATCATACAAAGTCATTTATACAGAGAGTATAGAATCTAAAATTGACGATGCTTGGAGTTGTTCATGTCTGATTTATCTTCAAATCGCCTGCCTAATCGCGTTTCTCGTGTCACTAATCAAGCGCTTTCTGCTATCGAGCGTTTTCTCCATATTGAAGCTCTTAGTGGTGTTGTTCTTTTATTAGCTGCTGCTGCTGCACTTATTTTTGCCAATTCTAAATATGCTGCTTTCTATGAATCTTTTTGGCATACACCTCTTGGCTTTAATTTGGGTCATTTCACTCTTTCATGGGATTTACATTTCTGGGTTAATGATGCCCTTATGACTATTTTCTTTCTCGTCGCTGGAATGGAAATTCGACGCGAAATTCATGAAGGTGCTCTTGCCGATTTTAAACAAGCAATCTTACCAATTGTTGCTGCAATAGGGGGCGTTTGTGTTCCTGCAATTATTTACTTTATCTTCAATTTTAACGAAGGACATATCCGCGGTTGGGCTGTGCCAACAGCAACAGATATTGCCTTTGCTCTAGGTATTCTTGCTCTTCTAGGAAAAAAAATTCCTTCTAATCTTCATATTATTCTTCTATCATTAGCAATTATTGACGATATTATCGCTGTTCTTATTATTGCTTTTTTCTACTCAACAAACATTGATCCTAGTGGTTTAATGATTGCAGGAGCGGGTATTGCTTTGGTACTATTTTTTCAGTGGATCGGGCTTGCATCAGCATGGCTTTACATTTTACCTGGTGCAATCATTTGGTGGGGTTTAATGGTAACAGGCGTTCACCCATCGCTTGCTGGCGTAATCTTAGGGATGATGACTCCCGTTCTTCCTACCCGTACTCTTGTAGCGCCACTCACCATGCTCAGTAACGCTATGCAAATTCTTCAAGAAAAAAATACAAAAACAGATCTGCATCATATTTCAACAGCATTGAAAAAGATGCGCAAAGGACAACGGGCCATGATCGCCCCAGTAACACGTGTTCAAAAAGCATTGCATCCATGGGTTGCATACGGTATCATGCCAGTTTTTGCCTTCGCAAATGCAGGAGTAAGTTTTGCAAACTTTGATCTTTCTTCTGACAAATCATTCTTGATTGTTCTGGGTGTTGTCATTGGTCTTTTCATCGGTAAGCCTCTTGGTATTATCACTGCCAGTTATATAGCTGTAAAATCAGGGATATGCCGCCTCCCCCCTCATATGACCTGGACAGGCGTTTTACTCATTGGTTTTTTAGCAGGAATTGGCTTTACAATGTCTATTTTTGTTTCAATGCTCGCTTTTAAAGATATTATTCTGCTTGATGCGGCAAAAATTGGGGTCCTCTGTGGCTCTGGTTTATCTGCTCTTATTGGTCTGGGATATGGATTTATTTATATTAAGCGCAATAAAGGAATTTCTCATAGTTCCTAACAAACTAACTGAAAATACATTTTTATGCAGAACTTTTAAAAAGCGATTTCGCTCATTTGTTGGGTTCGGACGATATTTAATGTAAAAGCTGTTGTCTCGCCTCATCTTTACACTTATAAAGGAGAAAACTAACATCATCATACTATTTACGAGCTTCTAATGTTGAAACACCTTTGACTCTTAAGAAGTCTTATAAGAGATATTTTATTCCTTTCTTCAATATTCTTTTACTCATGCACCAGCTCCACTCATGTTGTGCACAGAAATAATTTTAATTGTTTCAATATAAAAGGCTTCGTGGTTTCATAAAAGCTGCCTTTCGTCGAGACTATTATTCACTATAAAGAAAAAATTAATTATTATGAATCAATATCTTATGTTTAATTATACGAAACAGATAAGAATAAGCAAAGTTCAATAATCAGTTAAGTAATTCCATGGTTTATTTTTTTCCAATAAACCACCCTCCTCGTTACTGATTTTATTGCCGGTATTCTAAACAACTTTAATTTTATCTTCTTAAAAAGCACATTATTTTTGGGTAAAAATATTTAATTTATCATTATAAATCTTGAATGAAATTCAAATATCGTATGATTTTTTCATTTCAAATCTGTACATGATGAATCAATCAAGACTATTCGCTTACACGTCACAAGCCGAAGAGAAATATGGATTATTGAGGAAAGAAATAAGAATGCTTCATCATATCCATACAAGAGCTGTTCAACACGAAAACTAAAAATTAAATGATGACGACCAACTGACACCTTTGATCTAAGAAGGAGATGGGGGCCCAATAAATTTTACGTTACACCATCCACAAACGCCGTAATGGGCTTGGGGAGAAATATTTCTTTAAAACAAGCGCGTAAATTGGCACTATAATAGCGTTTTTTTTACGTGAAAGGCATATATGATTTAATAACGCAATAAACAAAAACGTGAACCAATGTGTAATATCCATTATTTAAAAGATATTGCTGTCAACCCCTTTGAAAGTTGTAAAGCAGAATTAAAAGGAAGTTGTAAAATGGAAGTTGGTTTTCACTTTTATGGCTTCATATTCTCCCCCAATTAGGTTTTATCTCCATTTCAGAAATTACCCCAACAGGTATACGCAACATCCTTGTTCCTATCTGGCATACAAAAACAGGAGTTGCTCGTAGTCCTCTTACCCGTCTCAATATATATCGTCAAACATGCATCTACGCTGATATTAGATATTGATACAGGTAACAAAAAACAAAAGATTTTTTTGGAATAACAACGTCATAACATTACTACTAGATTGACAATGGAGTGGAAAAATATTCCCGTTTTTTATCATCGACACATCGCTTGTCTCACTCCATGAAAGAATTAAACTTGAAGCATGCTTCCATAGGGAGCACTCTAGTTTACGTAATTAACTCGCGGGAAAAAAGAAAATCCTAGTCATTTAGACTATTCTAAAACATATGATTGGTGGAAAAATAGAGCATATATATCGTTGTTCTCCCCTTTTTTCGCTCTTATTTGATATTTATTTTCTTTTTGTTTAAAGAGCTCGCTCTATATTTCTTGATACCATAAAATACTCTTCATAGATAATTTAAAAAGCAATATTTTCGAGACTTTCAAATTATACAACGCCACATAAAATACAAGAAGAGTTTTGCTTACAAAGACCACCATTTGCAAAATATGTAAATATGATAAGAAACTAGCACAATATACTGCAAAAACGAAAGAATGTATTTCATGTGTGATTGGCAGTATGACACAGAAAATACTTATAATAGAGTAGTTAAGGGAAGAAAGTTAACCTAAAGAACATATGGAGGTATCAAAACTTTGAAAATCTTAATCATAATTCAAAAAAGAGAAATAGACATGAAAAAAAATTTAATTAATAAAATCATAAAAGCAACACACTGTAACATTATCATTAATTTTGATCTATATTTACATGATTTTATGAAAAGTACTTCTGAATAAGCTATAAACGCATAAGATATGGTAATTTTATAACTTATAGTGCAACATAAATATTGTCTATAAAGATATATTTTTTTATTGCCTCATAATATGGAAAAAATTAAATTTTCAAGATATACATAAAGTCATAAACAATCATTTGATGACAAACTAAACATCTCTAGAAAATACATCATCAATTCTATTTTTGGTAATTCCGTCACTAATCCAATGAGCGCCCATTTCTCTAAGATTTATAATATTAAATCTGTATTCACGAGGCTGTCCCTCATGTAACATGCATTCTTTGAATAAACGCAGTGCATTGTTCCTTAGTTCTATTAAGGCTTATCGTATAAGTCTTCTCCATCCCACTCTATAGGTTCTAAAACGTTTATAGACGGCATATTTTATATCCCTTCTTAAACAGAGTTTTTTACCTAAACATCTTTCTCTTGTAATATATAAGTGACCATTTTAAATTCATCATGAACAAGTTTAAAATAAGAGAGTTCTGCTGTATTAAATATTCCATTTAAGTTTAAAATATAAATTATCCTTAACAAAAATTATTAATTATATATTAAAGCTTTACGTTATTGAAACTCTGTTGAAACTAAAAAATACTTATCCCTTATCAAGTGCATAAACAGCATGTAATGTTCTAACCGCAAGTTCAGTGTAAGCACTATCAATCAAAATAGAAATTTTAATTTCTGAGGTCGTAATTGCTTGAATATTAATACCCTTTTCAGCCAAAGCCTTAAATGCTGTAGCGGCAACACCTGCATGACTACGCATTCCAATACCAATCACAGATACCTTGGCGAGATCGCTTTCAAATTGGAGAACATCAAATCCAATTTCTTTGCGATTCTTCTCAAGAAGTGTAACGGCTTTTTCTACATCTGATGATGGTACCGTAAAAGTCATATCAGTTTTTGAGCCATCTTCAGAAATATTTTGCACAATCATATCAACATTAATGCGTTCTTCAGCCAAGGGACCAAAAATTGCTGCCGAGATCCCTGGACGATCAGCAAGCCGCCGAAGGGAAATTTGTGCTTCATCCTTAGCAAAAGCAATACCAGTAACATTTTGTTGTTCCACAATTTCATCCTCATCGCAAATAAGTGTTCCAGAAGAACTCATTGGATCCTCCATGCCTAACGCATCAGGATCCTCAAAACTTGAACGCACAAAGGTACGAACCTTATGAACCATTGCCAATTCAACAGAACGAACCTGTAAAACCTTTGCACCAAGAGAAGCCATTTCTAGCATTTCTTCAAAAGCTACTTTTGGTAAACGACGCGCTTTCGGCTCTATACGTGGATCCGTTGTATACACACCATCCACATCTGTATAAATATCACAGCGATCAGCTTGTACAGCAGCGGCTATAGCAACAGCACTTGTATCTGATCCCCCACGCCCTAAGGTAGAAATCCGGTTATCCGGAGATAACCCCTGAAAACCAGCAATAACGGCAACCTGACCTTCCTGAAAACACTCGATTAAAAAAGATCCATCAATATTAGTAATACGTGCACGGCCATGCGCATTGTCTGTATGAATAGGAATTTGCCAACCAAGCCATGAACGTGCATTCACCCCCATTTCTTGAAGTGTCAAAGCCAACAAACCTGAAGTAACCTGTTCACCAGAAGCAACCACAACATCATATTCACGAGCATCTCTATGCATAGAGGAAGCATCACTTGTCCACTGAACAAGTTCATTTGTTTTACCAGCCATCGCAGATACGACAACGGCTACCTCATTGCCTGCATCAACCTCTCTTTTGACATGCCGTGCAACATTATGAATACATTCAATGTTTGCTACAGATGTTCCACCAAATTTCATGACAATGCGCGCCATTAATAACACTCTTACCTTTACATCTCTTATCTCAAACAGTAATGAGAATTAGATGCTGTATCAATTAACCATTTTCTCGACATAGCGAATATCTATCATTTGTGCAAGTTTCATTATGATTATATTAATTTCTCTTGACTTTGTATAAAATCTACTTGACCTGATCATTAAAAATAAAAGGAAGGCAACATGATCGATGAAACACAAACAACTATTGATCAAAGTGAAATTGATCATTTTTCACGTATTGCTACAGAATGGTGGAATCCACAAGGAAAATTTCGACCTCTTCACCAATTTAACCCAACACGCCTTGCTTACATCAGAGAAAAAATCTGTTTAGAGTTTAATCGTGACCCTTCTTCACTTACGCCCTTTGACAATTTGAAAATTCTTGATATTGGCTGTGGAGGAGGCTTGTTATGTGAACCAATGGCACGTCTTGGTGCTATGGTTGTAGGCGTTGATGCTGCACAAACAAATATTGAAGTCGCAAAAACCCATGCAGCTCAAAATGACCTTTCCATTGATTACCGCACGACGACAGCAGAAGTACTTGCCAATGAAGGAGAAAAATTTGATATCATCCTTAATATGGAAGTTGTTGAACATGTCGCTGACGTTAATCTCTTCATAGCAGCTACAGCAAAAATGTTGAAACCACAAGGGTTGATGTTTGTCTCAACACTCAACCGCACATGGAAAGCATGGGGGCTTGCTATTGTAGGCGCTGAATATATTCTACGTTGGCTTCCTAAAGGAACCCATGATTATAAAAAATTCCTAAAACCTCTAGAACTTAAAAATTTCTTATCAAAAAACGCTCTGACTGTCATTGATGAGATAGGTATTACTTATAACCCATTAAACGACAGCTGGAATCGCTCAAAAGACATGGGCGTTAACTATCTCCTTCTTGCAAAACGGTCTTAAGAATATGTAATTTACAAATATTATATGCCTTGTAATAGAGAATTCAGCTTTCCCTCAGCCTCTAAAGCATAAAGATCATCACAACCGCCAACGTGATAATCACCTATGAAAATTTGTGGAAATGTATTACGTCCATTTGCACGCTGTACCATTTCTTGGCGAAGGGATGTGGAAGCATCAATATCTGTATACTTTACGCCTTTTTTATTAAGCAAATCACGTGCTTTTGTACAATAAGGACAACCAGGACGTGTATAAATTATTATCTCTTTCATAGTATTATCCTCCAATATTTTTTAATAATATTCATTTTAAATTCCTCTTAAGAAGAGGGAAAAATAGAATCTTCTTTGAGAACACGCGAAAATGTTAGCACATCAACCTGTCGTGCACCTGCATCTTTTAATGCAGCAGCTGCTGCTGTAACTGTTGCACCCGTTGTAAATACATCATCAATCAGCAAAACAGAACATCCTTTGAGATATTTTTTAACTTTATGCGAAACCTTAAAAGCATTTTTTACGTTAAGTTTTCTCTCTCTCGAAGAAAGACTAACCTGCGGACGGGTATGCCGACAACGAACAAGCCAACTCGGTTTTAAAAGCTTTTTTTGTGATGCTGCAATATAACGTGCAAGCTCAGCAGATTGATTATAACGCCTCTCCCAAAAACGACGAAAATGCAATGGAATGGGAATAATAACATCACAATCATCAATAACCTCGCGTCCAGCAAACATCATCCAATTGGCCATAAATGATGCCAATTCTATATGATCACCATATTTTAAGCGCGTTACTAAAGTTCGTGCAAGCCCTTTATGAACAATGACTGAGCGAACACGTGAAAAAGGATGAGTATTACGGAGTGCTTCACCACTAAGAAAACCTTCCCCCATATCACAAACAAAAGGAGTCCCCATAACAGGACAATAAGGTTTCGTGATAAATTGAAGTTCTTTCCAACATTCGGAGCAAATCGTACCATAAGTAGAAACATTTTGCTTACATCCAGGACAAATTGGTGGATAAAGCATCGTTTTCAAGCGTTCAACGAACTTACTTAGTATATCTCCGCTATTTAACGCCGCTTCTCGAAAATACAACATTATAAATTTAGGCTTTTACAAGTTTCCCTTAGAACAAAAGTTCCTTTGTATTTCCTCAATTTATAATTTTAATTCCTTTAAAAACTCTTACCTTCTATAAATTTATTTCTTTCATATTATAAACTTGACAGAGCTTGCACAAATAATGAACCTTTTCAAAATATATTCTTTCATAGATCGAAAGTGTTCTACAATATGTCGCATCCTTTAATTTTTGATCATAACCGCATTGAACAATTCCGAAAACGTGCCTTTCAAAAAGCAAAAAAAGGATGTGACTTTTTACTCTCTCACATGGCAGAAGATCTCTATAAACGCCTTAGCACTGTTGATCGCCTCTTTACATTAGCTCTCGATTTACACAGCCATACAGACCTTGCTGCGCAAGCTTTAATGAAATCTGGAAAAGTTTGTTCTATAGAACGCATTGAGACCGATCCGCTTTATCAAAGCCATGATAAAAAATTTCATTTACGTCATCGAGAATTTCTTGATTTACCTCAAAGTTACTGTGACCTTATTGTTTCACTTCTTTCATTACAATTGACCAATGATACCCCTGGTGTTCTAAGCCAGATAAAAAATACCCTTAAACCAGATGGCTTATTTCTTGCTGTTATGGCAGGAGCTGGCACATTAAGAGAATTGCGCGAAAGCCTGCTGCAAGCTGAAAGTGAAATTTATGATGGAGCAAGCCCTAGGGTCTACCCTTTTGCCGACATTCGTGATGCAGGCGCTCTTTTACAGCGTATTGGCTTTGCCCTTCCTGTAGCAGACGTTGAAGATATCACAATACGTTATAATACAATGTTCGACCTTATGCACGATCTTAAAGCTATGGGAATGCAAAATGCACTCATAAATCGTTCACGACGCCCTGTATCCAAACGTTTTTTTCTCCGCGCAGCTGAAATCTATGCACAACGATTTAGTGATCCTGATGGACGTATTCGTGCACATTTTTCTTTCATCTGGCTCTCTGGTTGGGCTCCTCATCCCAATCAACAAAAACCGCTCCAGCCTGGTTCAGCGCAAATATCTCTTACAGATGTTTTACAGCCCCAAAAAATATAATCTAAAATTATTTTTTAAAAATACTTTTATCTGTTGTCCGTAATATTTGACTGGTGACCGTTCCAGCTATCATTGAATCGCTCACGTTTAGAGCAGTACGTCCCATATCAATTAGCGGTTCAATAGAGATAAGTACAGCAACCAAAGTAACAGGAAGCCCCATAATTGGTAACACAATCAATGCAGCGAAAATAGCACCTCCCCCCACACCAGCAACACCAATAGAACTCAACGTTACAACACCAATAAGCGTAGCAATCCAAGTAGGATCAAGAGGATTAATCCCCATAGAGGGTGCAATCATGGTCGCAAGCATCGCTGGATAAAGACCAGCACAACCATTTTGTCCAATTGTTGCCCCAAAAGAAGCTGCAAAACTCGCAATGGATTGTGGTACACCTATCCACTGTGTTTGCGCTTCAATATTCAAAGGAATACTTGCAGCACTTGAACGACTGCTAAAAGCAAATGTTAAAACCGGTAAAACCTTTTTGAAAAAACGAAAGGGATTAATCCCAGAAATACCAAGCAATACACCATGAATTCCAAAAATTAAAATAATACCGACATAAGAGGCAATGATAAAAACCAGTAAATTTAAAATATCTGTAATACGCGATATTGCTCCTACTTTCGTCATAAGTGCAAAAATACCATAAGGCGTCAAAGCAATCACAATACGGACTAACCGCATAATCCAAGCTTGTGCCACTTGAATAAATAAAAGCGCTTTTTCTCCTTTTTCTGGCTCATCTTTCTTTAAAAGAAGAACCGATGCACCTAAAAATGACGCAAAAATCACAACACTAATAATTGACGTACGTTTAGCTCCACTCAACTCAGCAAATGGATTTTTAGGAATCATAGACAAAATCATCTTTGGTATATTCATATCTCCAAGTTTAGAAATATGACCTTCAAGAAGAGCAGAAACATTTTGCCCTTCATGCACCAAACCATCGGTTGTTAATCCAAAAAAATTAACCACAAGCACACCAACCAATGCTGAAAGAGCCGTTGTAAAAAGCAATATTGAAATTGTTATTATACTCATCTTTCCAACAGCATAAACAGAATGTAAATGAGCAACTGCTGAAACGATAGAGATAAAAACCAGTGGCATAACAATCATTTGCAACAATAAAATATAGCCCTCACCGACAATGTTAAACCATTCAACGGATTTCAATAAAGTGCTTTCACCCTCTCCATAAATAAACTGCAAAACACTTCCAAAAATCAAGCCAAGGATAAGCCATAGCATAACACGTAGTGAAAGACTCCATTGCATTTTCTTACTTTGAGAAACCAACAATAAAAAAATAACAAATAGAAATAAATTGACGAAAAAATTAAATGTCATTGTCTATGCTCACTATTATTATGGTTGACATAAATAATCTGCATAATTCAAAATCAATGCATGATATTTAAAATTAACCTATAAAGCTTACAAGGCTTTTACAAAATCATTATTTTTTTAATTTATAGATTAAAAGAGAATTTTTTATCTACTAATAAATGTTTAAAGAAAATAAATAAAATTATTTTCTTATTATTTAAATTTTCACTCTCATAAAATAGTTAAAAAAGAAAAATATAAGCAACATTCATTGCATCTTAATACTGAATAATTCCAGCATATCTTATCCTATAAATCTCTTTACCTCTCTCTTTTTCTATTTGAACTGAAGCGAGCTTTCCAAGCAAGGATGAATTAACAATCGAACATTCATGATTTTTCTAGAAAATACACCAACAAGCTACTTCTGCTCATTTTATGGACTGCACTCTCAATAGCTTTGATCAGCACTTCAAATATAATTATTTTATTGAAAATACTTTTTATACATTCTTTCTTTGCTCTCAATGAAAGCTTTTTTATTTTTCAAAACTCTTTTTATAGTCATAAAAAGGCTTTGAAAGACAAGATGTTGATTTATAATGATAATTTACTGTTTTGCATATTAAATGAGAATCCCGAATAACGTAAGATTCTCTCATTTCAAACCTGTTTATCTTGAATCAATCAAAATCATTTGCTTGCACGTCATAAGCAGGGCTGGCCGTATGGGTAAAAATGTATAAGAAAGGAGTAGAAATACCTCTGATGAAACATCTTAGTGCAAGAGCTGTCGCAACATTGGAGAGCGGAGCTTGAGCAGCAAATATAAATAATATGATTGCTTTTTATAATAGCGCAGTAAAACGTTTTAACGATACCTATTCATATGCTGATCGAACAACACGTGCACGTGCTGTAGATAATTTTGTCACTTTAGATATAAAAAAGATAAGTTGGAGTTATAATGTTACGCAAGAACTAATAAGAAGAAAGGTTTTGAATTTGAAGAGGCATGCCTCACTCAGAGTTCATATCATCCTTTTACGCAACAGTGGTTTTATTATAATCGGAATCTCAACGATGGAATTTACCAAATGCCTCGTATAGTCCTGATAGGACAAAAAGTTGAAAATAGGATGATACAAATTACAGGCATAGGAGCACGAAGCGTTTTTTCTGTATTGATAGCTAAGAATTTGCCTAATCTAGATGCAATAGATACAGGTCAATGCTTTCCACTGTATCTTTATAAAAACGTTGAATCTCTGTAACTGTTCATGATGAAAAACAATCCCATTTATTTGCAAATTCAATAAAGGAAAGAAAAACATCTGGTTTACAGAGGCGTGATGCCATTACGGATGAAGGACGAGCACATTTTAAAGCTGCTTATCCTAGTGGAGCATAACAAAGACGATTACAAATTTCTAGATAATGAAAACAATGGAAAAGACTGAGGATATATGATTACAATGAGAGGCTTTAAGCCTACAAATATTATAAATTTTATGAATAGTACAGTTTAAAGCATTAAAAGCAGTCTTACAGTAGATTTACAATGTATGGGGATAATTAATTGCCTATAATAAGTTGCGCTCATACTGATAAAGATTATTCTGCTATAGAAATGTTGTGCTTTTTTGAATTTTTGTGCGTATTCAAACACTCATTCGTTACAAGCTCAATCTCTTTATCTCGTGCCTCTTTATCAAGAATAATAGTATTTTAATATAATACCCCTTTGCATACAAATAGTTATTTCTTATCTATGAATAGCTTATAATTTCATATAACTCTATGAAGATAATATTTTTTATTTATCAATATTTAATGATGTAATTAACACATTCATTATATATAATAATCTTTATTTCTATCTATTTACATAATATATTTCTTTTTTTTATAAAAATAAAATTGAGTTATACATACATAGATCTATCGGTATTTTTTCTACTGTCTTTTTAGCGCACTGAAAGATTGATATCGTAATTTTTGTATAATAAAATACTCTTTCATATAAGCATTGTATATTGAATTATAATAATTGACTATTAACCGCAAATTATATTTTTTTATCCCTTTTAAAAGTGAAAAATATTATTTTCAGACCTATTCATAAGTAGATGAGCCAAGTGAATAAAAAATGTTTGATAATAAGCTTTATCTCTTATGAACTATCTTTTGTACAAAGGGACAACATTATGATTACGGAAATATCGTGATATTATTGGGTATAAAAATCACACTCCCCAAGAAATTTTTGTATTGTATCCTTTCCGTTATGAGAAATGTTAAAAGCAAGGTAGGATATGCTCTCTAGAGCAAATGAGTAAATGAACCACCACGGTGATATGCATTTTTTAAAAAATAGGAAGTATCTTTGCTTCAAATTTAATAGGCACATTCTAAAAATAAAGGTTCTACAGACTCATTCCAAATAGAATAGTAATGGGACAAAAATTTTTCAGCATCTGTTTGTCCCATTGCAACAACCTCTTCTAGAGGATTAAGAAAATTTGTTTCATCAAAACCATTCGTATCATACTGTTTGCGATTTTTTAAGCCTTTGCGAGCAATAGCGAGAGCTTGACGTGCTAACTCTAAAAGAATAGTTTGACGAAAAGGAGTTCTTAGCCCTTCTTTAGGAACGCGTTGGCGCAACTCTAAAACTTCTTCAAAACACCAATCTTTTGTCAAAGCCTCTGCCTCATTAAGTGCTTCCCTATCATAAAGAAGCCCAACCCAAAAAGCCGACAACGCACAAATGCGCTTCCAAGAACCACAATCAGCTCCCCTCATTTCTAAAAATCTTTTTAAGCGGACTTCAGGAAATAACGTTGATAAGTGATTAATCCAATCTCCCATGTTTGGAATTGAATTTGCAACTTGTCCTTTTAATGCTCCATTCATAAACTGACGAAACGTTATGTGTGTACAATCATAATAACGACCATCACGCACAACAAAATACATTGGAACATCAAGGGCCCATTCAACATAATCAGCAAAACCAAAACGCTCAGAAAATACAAAGGGCAGAACGCCTGTCCTCTGATTATCCGTATTACGCCAAATTTCAGAACGCCACGATAAAAAGCCATTTGGGCGCCCTTCTGTAAAGGGCGAACTTGCAAATAATGCCGTTGCAATGGACTGTAACTTCATGGATACTTGCATTTTTCGCCGCATATCACTTTCAGATGAAAAATCAAGATTAACCTGAACTGTTGATGTGCGATACATCATATTAAGACCATTATACCCCACTTTAGGCATATAATCAGTCATAATCTGATAACGTGATTTAGGCATTCGCGGCGTTTCAGCTAAAGTCCACTTTGGACTAGCTCCAAGACCTAAAAAACCTATACCTAATGGTTCTGCAATTTTTTTGAGAAGAGTTAAATGCTCCATCAACTCGTAATATGTATGGCTTACTGATTTTAATGGTGCACCAGATAATTCAAATTGTCCCCCAGGTTCCAAAGAAATGGCTCCCTGATCAACTGATCCTACGAGCCCAATAATATTCTCTTCATCTAAAATAGGTTTCCATCCTAAGGCGCTTTGCATCCTCTCTAAAAGCGCTCGGATTCCCCTCTCTCCTTCATAAGGAACAGGGTGAAAACCATCTCTATAAAACGGAAATTTTTCATGTTCTGTACCAATGCGCCAATCATCTTCTGCTTTATACCCCCCTTGGAAATAGCTAACCAAAGAATCTAAGTTATAAATTTCACTTTCATCAGTTATATCAAGCGCCATAACTTACCGTATCCTATAATTGGTATCATCATCTTAAATAAATTGTTTAGAATGATTTTACAGATTTCTCAATCCATTGCCCAATCCCCCACGGTAGCATTAAGAAGAGCCAAAGCAGCAACAGCGGCAGTATCAGCGCGTAAAATACGCGGACCTAGTGATATTGGAAACACAAAAGGATGTTTTTTTAAAAAGCTCCGCTCTTCTTCACTAAAGCCACCTTCCGGTCCAATAAGAATACCAGGTGTTGTAACGTCACGCTTTTTAAAAGAAGGTAATGGATTATGCAATTTATGCTCTTCATCACAAAAGAATAAAGGCTGTGTCTCATCCCACTGTGCTAAAAGTTCTGCTAATGATAGAGCCGATACGCATTTAGGAAGAGATAAAATTCCACACTGTTCAGAAGCTTCAATAACATTGGCTTCCATACGCGCCATATTGATACGCGTAACCTGCGTATGATGCGTTATAACAGGCTGCAAAATCGATACCCCCATTTCAACAGCTTTCTGCACCATATAATCCAACCGCGCATTTTTGAGTGGAGCAAAGCAATAAATAAGATTGGAATGCGTCGTTTGTAATCTTTCTTGATGGATAAGCTGAACCACAACAAATTTTTTCTTAACAGTGATAAGTTTAGCAAGCCACTCACCATCCTGTCCATTAAAAAGTAAAATTTCTGCTCCTTCTTTCATACGCAAAACATGCATAAGATAAGAAGCTTGTGCCCCCTCTATCTTTATTTCTTCATTCAAAGCCAATGTCTGTCGGATAAATAATCTTTTAAGTTTATAATTTATGCGCATAAAAATTTTGCCAATGCTCACTATCGTCATCGAGAAAATGAAGAAAAATATATAGCAAAAAGAAAAAATTATATCTATAGAACTATAATATATTAAAGAATTATAGAGTTTTTTTAGCTTTATGAGATAATAATAGGAACTTATAGATCCTTAAGTGATTCTGCTTTCATAAAAGTTTAAATAATGCACCATTCATCTTTGCATTCAGTCATTGATGCATCCGTGGAGGAAAAATATGTCTGCTAAAAAAGCTACAATTATTACGATTACAACCCTCTTAGCCTTTATTTTGATTACAGTGGGAATTGGTTCTGTTGGAGCCGACGGGAAGCATACAATTACCAAAGATGGCTATGGTATTTCTTCTGCGATTCAATAAGCACTGGCCAACATCCTCCTTAAAATTTTAATGTTTTTTAGCAATTTTTATAAGATTAGCACCGATATTATGAATCTCTTGTATTTGAAAGATTCCATAAGAAGGTTTTTTATTCCTCTCTTCAGTCATTTATCTATACCAACCTCACTTATTATGACGGTGAGGATGGTTTTTACTGCTTCACGACGAACGGATTTAAAATGAGAGAATCTTCCGATAATGGGAGCTCTGATTTAAATTTAAAAGACAATTTTAAGTTGTAAAAAGACGAATTACCATTATAGGATAGAATATTATACAGATGAAAAACGATACTCAATCTGCGTTAATATCTTTTGTAACCCAAAAATCACCATGATTTTGTCCTTTAGAGCTTAGAGAAAATGTAAAAGGCCATGCAAGGCTATTAGCAAGACATTGGACATCTTTACATAAAGTTTCTGATCTATAGTTTTTGCGTAGTTGTGCCTGTAATATCAGTTCATTTTCCTTCCCTTGCGCAATAGCAGTTGCAATGATTCCTTGAATGGATAAGCTCAAGTCTGCTGTACGCATTAATGACTCTGTTACCTTCATCATACCTTCTGAAAAGCTTGTCTGAATATCCCAGTGATCAAATGTTGTTGAAAAAGTATCATTATTCATTAAAAGAAATTGTTGTTTATTTGAAAGTCTTGTTTGTAATTCATTCAGATCATACCCTAATAGCCGACCAGAAGACATCTTCAGTGTTAACTCACCCTGCATTTTCGTAAAAATTTCTGGCCAAGAATCAGCAAGTGTTCGTACCGTTGCAGTAAAATTCGTTTTGCTTTGTATAAATGGAATAAATCCCAAGATTTCTAAAGTCTCCTGCATATCAATAGAAGCACCTGAAATATTTCCTCCAATACGCACTTTCTGTCCAGCTGAGGTAACTTCAATATTACTTTGCACAGATCCACCAAAAATATTCGCATGTCCAAGATCAAAAATACCATGACCATCTCTTATTTGTATTGCAGCAGCTAAATTTGTGAGTGAAATATTTCCTATTTTAGCTTGTGGCGCAGAAAGTCGTATATCCACGCCAATACAATCAAAAGTTCTAATGTCAAAGCAGGCATTTTTCTTTTTACCTGAAAAAAACATTGAACCCAAGAGGCTAAGGTCTAGATTATCAAAGGCTAAAGAGCCCATGACATTTGGTACATAATCTTGAAAATCGAGTTTTAAAGCTCCTCGCGCATTGGCTTTCCCCATCGTAAATGTAACATTGTTCATTTGGATATGCATTGGCTGCGCTAAAAAATGAGATTCCCATACAATGGGTATTTTTAATTTATGTCCCCAAAACTGATTTCCACCAACCCAAGACAATGTCTGATTCCATCCAGGAGAACGCATTGACACTTTTCCGTCAAAAATATAATATTCAGATAATCGAGCCTTTCCTGTAAAAGTTATTCCCCCACGTACAGAATTGAGACTTGCCCTAATATGACTTTTGCCTCCAGCAAAAAGCAGTAATGCTTGAGAAGCATCAAGTGATAATTTTGTAAACTCTCCGCGCCAACGCGCATCTGCACGTAACCGTACTTCCTGAGTTGATTCCGGCCAATCTAAAGTTGCATTTAATCCTGTTATTTTTTCTGCTACTCCTGAAAAACTATCGTGATACACAAGAACACCATTTTTAATGACAATCCGTCCAAAAGGTTGTTTTAAAAGGTGCTCTATCTCTGGATGCTCAGGATTATGTTTTAATATTTCACGCGTATTACGTATTGCCACCCCTAATGCACCTTGTGAGCGAGAAAACCGATCAAAAAAATCTGCTATTGTTTTAACAGGCTTTTCCATAACAAATTGAGGATGCATAATCCGCGTCTCTGAAAAAGAAATATGTCCCCAAAGAAGATCGACGACAGAAAGATCAACTTCTATTGATTCAGCTTCCATTAATGGCGCAACATCATCCATTTTTGATGTTAAAGTAACGCCAGAAAGAAATGCTTTAGGATAAGGAAAAAGATGTAACCGCGGTGGATCACGCAATTGCACATTGTAACCCGTCCATGCACTTAAATCCTGCGCTAAACGAATACGAATCGCATCTGTAGAAATAAGATAAGGTAAAACGAGAATCCCCACTCCAAATAAAAAGATAATTGTAATAAAAACTCCGCTCAAAAATTTTATTATTCTGATGCGCACATTATCCCTCTATACTTATCCCCCTATAACAGATTAAAAACAAACTTAAATGATCATAAAAAGTTTTTATAACCCTATAATTCACTATATCCACTTTGTATCTTCATTATTTTTGTTCTTTATCCAAAATTTATTCAAACAGCAATGTTGCTGCTTCTTTATAAAGCAATTATTTAAAAGTCTTCAAAACTATAAATCCACAACATTATAAAACCATTCTTACTGTTCTCATATGAATATTGCTATAAAACTCTATCGTATTATTAGAAAATGCTTTACAAAAAAAACAAACAGCCTTACCGAAAGGATCTCTGAATGAATAATATTATCGACGGAAAAAAACTTGCTGAAGAGATTATTGTGAAAGTTAAGGCCGAAACAGCAAAGCTCCGCCATCACTATAATATACAACCTAGTATCGCTGTTATTATCGTTGGAGATGATCCTGCAAGTCAAGTATATGTCACCTCAAAAAATAAAAAAGCCGAAGAATGTGGGTTTCTTTCAATCAAACATGTCGTTTCCAAAGAAACGCAAGAAAAAGAACTCCTTCAACTTATTGCAACATTAAATTCTGATCCCAAAATTCATGGTATTTTGGTACAGCTGCCTCTCCCTGCTCATATGAATACAAATCGCATAACACAAGCCGTTGCTTTCCAAAAAGATGTTGATGGTTTTCATTATATTAATGTAGGAAAACTCGCAGCAAACGCACTTGAAGATGCGATGATTCCCTGCACTCCAGCTGGAGCCATGATGATGATTGAACAACACTGTGGGCAAGATTTATCTGGACTTGATGCTGTCGTTGTTGGACGCTCTAATATTGTTGGAAAACCTATGGCTGCCCTTTTAACAGCAGCCAATGCCACTGTGACAATTGCCCATAGTCGTACCCGTGACCTTGATGATGTGTGTCGAAGCGCTGATATTCTAGTAGCAGCTGTAGGCCGCCCACAAATGATTAAAAAAGACTGGATAAAAGATGGTGCAATTGTTATTGATGTCGGTATTAACCGCGTTGCTGCACCAGAAAAAGGTATAGGGAAAACACGTCTTGTTGGTGATGTCGATTTTGAAAACGTAAAAGAAAAAGCTGCTGCGATCACCCCTGTTCCAGGAGGCGTTGGACCAATGACAATTGCCATGCTTATGGTTAATACACTCAAAGCAGCTGCGCGATCACACAATCTGCCTATACCAAAATTCTAAAAATTGTAACAATTCCTTGTATATGGTTTCATTGTATATGGTTCAGCTTATTTATTTTTGCATTTTTCATGTCATAAAAACAGATGCCCCTTGATCTGCACGATTAACGAATTGACGAAAAACATGAAAAAGTTCGCGTCCAACACCATGTTCGTTTTTTGAAAGATCCGGAGGTATGATTTTTCGCGCGTTAAATTTTGCTAAATCCTCCAAAAGAGTTAATTTACCCTCATGAGCATCAAGAAAAACAATATCACCATCCTGCAAACGTGCAATGGGGCCATTATCCACTGCTTCTGGTGTCACATGGAGAGCAGCAGGAATTTTTCCTGACGCTCCTGACATACGCCCATCGGTTATCAATGCTACCTTTTGACCGCGATCTTGTAAAACGCCTAAAATGGTCGTTAATTTATGAAGCTCTGGCATACCATTGGCTTTTGGTCCTTGATAGCGAATGACAGCGATAAAGTCTTTATTATGCAACACTCCAGATTTAAAAGATTTTTGTAGTTCCTCTTGATCATTAAAAACAAAGACTGGTGCTTTAATCTGCCAATACTCTGGTTTAACAGAGGAAACTTTTATAATAGCTGTTCCCAAATCTCCTGATAAAACACGAAGACCACCATCAAGCTGAAATGGCTTTCTCCACCCCGCTAACACCTTATGATCACCACTTTCCTTAAGAGCCGCTTCACGTACCACATGACCATCAGCAGAAAGCTTTGCTTCAATTGCATAAGCATTGAGATCTTTACCAAAAACCGTAGAGACATCTTCATGTACCAAACCTGCCTCGATAAGCTCGCGAATAATAAATCCCATTCCCCCCGCAGCATAAAAATGATTAATATCTGCTAAACCGTTAGGATAAATGCGCGCTAAAAGAGGCACAACGGATGAAATTTCTGCAATATCATGCCATGTCAATTTAATACCGCAAACAGCAGCCATAGCAATCAAATGAATCGTATGATTGGTAGAACCTCCTGTTGCATTTAATCCTACAATGGCATTCACAAAAGAACGCTCATCAATGATCATACCAAGTGGACTATAATGATCACCAAGATCTGTCATTTCAAGTACACGTTTCGTAGCTTCTTTTGTTAAAGCATCACGCAATGGTGTATTCGCATTAATAAAAGAAGCTCCCGGCATATGAAGCCCCATCATCTCCAGTATCACCTGATTAGAGTTAGCTGTTCCATAAAATGTACATGTTCCTGGCCCATGATAAGAACGTGCTTCTGATGCTAAAAGTGTTTGGCGATCTATTTTATTTTCCGCGTAAAGTTGACGTATCTTCGCTTTTTCATCATTACCTTGACCACTTGTCATGGGACCAGCTGCTATAAAAATTCCTGGTAAATGACCAAATGTTAGTGCACCAATCAATAAACCTGGTACAATTTTATCACACACCCCAAGATACAATGCTGCATCAAAGACATCGTGTGATAAGCTTATAGCTGTCGCCATTGCAATTACTTCACGCGAAAAAAGGGAAAGCTCCATCCCCGCATTTCCCTGTGTAACACCATCGCACATCGCGGGAACACCACCTGCAACCTGTGCAACACCACCAACCATACGGGCCGACTCTTTAATTAAGTGAGGAAACTTTTCAAAAGGTTGATGCGCTGAAAGTATATCGTTATATGCCGTGATAATGCCAATATTCCCAACGATATTTCCCTTCAAACGCTCTTTATCTATTGCACTACAAGCAGCAAAGCCATGAGCCTGATTGGCACATCCTAAAAAACTCCGTTTGGGGCGATGAACTTGTGCTTTTGCAATACGATCTAAGTAAATTTCTCGTGTTGATCGAGAACGTTCATAAATCCTTCGTGTAACTGTGGCAATTGTCTTGGAAAGTGCCATATTTCTCTCCCCCTTCATTGTTTCTTCCCCTCATTCATTGAGAGAGATTACGTTTTATTCACCTTGTGTCGCATACTTTGATTCACTTATTTCATTTTCTGCAGGCGACCAATAAACCTGAACGAGATGAGGGGAATTACGCAAAATTGCCCGAATAGGCATTTCTATTTCAAACCCGTCTTGACAAGCTTCTTCAAAACAATCGCGTTTCTGAAAACCTTCGAAATGGAGAATAATACAACGAGATTGCATAATAACTGGCAAAGTTAGTGAGAGTCTTGGCTCAACAGCACTCTTAGCATGAAGGGGTAAAACAAGTGCTTGTGTTCGTAAATCAAGCGCTTGCTTTAAACGATCAGCATCAGGAAAAAAAGATGCCGTATGTCCATCCTCCCCCATTCCTAAAACAACAACATCAAAGGGTTTAGGCAAAGTATTAACACGACTCGCCGCTGAAAAAGCAGCAAGTTCAGCAGTAATTGCTTTATGATAAAGCCCTACAAAACGTGCTTTTTCGGCAAAATTTTGTAACAAATGACACCGTACCATATATTCATTTGAACGTTCATCGTGTGTAGGGACAAAACGTTCATCGACCAAAGTGATAATGATCTTTTGCCAATCAATATCCGCTTTTGACAAATAATGAAAAAACAATTCTGGTGTTTTACCACCAGACACCGCTAAAACTGCTCTCTTGCGCTCAAGAACAGATACACTAAGCTCTGCGGCTACTCGATCTGCTAATGCCAAGGCTAAAGTCTGAGGGGTTTCAAAATCTAAACGGTCAATATTCATTCTATACATACTTATTGCTCTAAACTAAATTGTTCCATATACGCCCATCACGTTCCATGAGGCTCATCGAAGCAGACGGCCCCCACGAACCAGCGTTATAACTGTGAACAGGCTGTTTTATTGCTTCCCATCCCTCAATGATTGGATCAATCCAATGCCAAGCAGCCTCAACTTCATCACGACGCATAAACAGTGTTTGATCTCCACGAATAACATCCATTAATAAACGTTCATAAGCATCAGGATTACGTTCAGAAAATGCGGAAGCAAAACTCATGTCTAATGGAATGTGACGAAACCGCATACCGCCATAACTTGGATCCTTAATCATCAACCATTGTTTTACACCTTCATCAGGTTGGAGACGAATTACAAGCCGATTAGAAAAAATTTCATCTAAATCCACATTAAAAATATTATGAGGAATAGGTTTAAAAACCACAACAATTTCAGACATTCGCGTGAACATGCGCTTACCTGTTCGTAAATAAAAAGGCGTATTAGCCCAACGCCAGTTATCAATCTTAACCTTAAGTGCTACAAATGTTTCACTCTTACTCACTCTTCCCAGATCATCAAAATAGGACTCTACCGATATACCATTTGATAGACCAGAAAGATACTGCCCACGTACAGTATGCTGCCCTACATTATGGACATCAAGCGGTGTTAAAGAATGTAAAACTTTAAGTTTTTCATCGCGCACAGCATTAGCACTGTTAGTAAATGGTATTTCCATCGCAACCAAACAAAGTAATTGTAGCATATGGTTTTGAACCATATCGCGTAGAGCACCAGTGCTTTCATAATATTCTGTACGCCCCTCTAACCCCAAAGATTCAGCAACGGTTATTTGAACATGATCAATATAATTGGAGTTCCATAGCGGTTCATAAAGTGTATTAACAAACCGCAATGCCATTAAATTTTGAACAGTTTCCTTCCCAAGATAATGATCAATACGAAAGATCTGCTCTTCATTAAAGGCGCTTGCAAATACATCATTAAGTGAAACAGCTGTTTTTACATCACAACCAATTGGCTTTTCAATGATAATCCGTGTTTGTGCTGTCACCAAATCATTTTTTTCCAACTTCATCGCAATATCAGCAAAAAGTAACGAACCAACAGCCAAATAAAAAGCTCGAATATCCGCTGAATCTTGTGACAGAAGAAGGGCTAAATCCTCCCACCCTCGATTTGAGGAAACATCAACAGAAACATAGCTTAAACGTGCAAGAAAACGATTGAGTTCTGTTGAATTGAGATCTTTTGGATGGATATGTTTTTCTAAAGAAATGCGGACAAAATTTTGATATTCTTCACGACTTAAGGAAGTGCGCGAAACCCCAATAATACGTGTTGGCTCACTGAATTGCCCAGCACACTGACAATGATACAAAGCCGGCAAAAGCTTGCGCAACGCCAGATCACCATTGCCACCAAAAACAATACAATCAAAGGAAGAAACTGGAATAATTTTACGCACCATGAACTTGTTTATTTTTCTATTCGATTATGAAATCCCATATCACTTATAAAAGCTTTCATCATTAAAGCAGACAGATACTAAATAAGCCATTAATTTTCTTCATTTCAAGCAATGTTTCCATTAAAGGCGATCCAATAAAGAAAACCAACGCATTGCTAAAAATATAAGCGGATAACGCAAAACTCTTCCTCCCGGAAAAGATGAAATCTTTAAGTCTTGGAAATAGGAAAAACGTTCATATTTTCCAGTTAACCATTCTGCGTATAATTTTCCCACGAAAGGAGCCAGCATAACGCCATGCCCTGAATAACCACCACAATAAGTCATCCTTGAAAAAATTTGGCGAACATAGGGCATGCGTTCAACTGTGATGGCAACCGTTGCTCCCCACCGATGGCTTAAATTGATAGAATGTAATTGAGGATAAATTTCAACAATTTGCCGTTTTATACGTTCATCTAAATTTAGAGGATGCTTATTATCATAACTTTCTACACCACCAAATAAGAGACGATTATCAATGCTTTTGCGAAAATAGCGAACCATAAAACGGGAATCATCAACCGATTCCCCCCCTATAAGAATTGAACTATGCTTTGGTAATGGGTCCGTTGCTCCAATATAAGAGCGAATAGAAACAATATTTTTTTCAATAAAACGCTCCAGACCAAGTTTATACCCATTTGTTGCAAGTAAAACATGCTCTGCTGTTACACTACCTTTTTCTGTTATTACTTTCCAATGTGCTCCCTTGCGCCTTACGGTCGTTACTTGTGACTTCTCATAAAGCTTAGCACCAGCATCTTGTGCTCTTTTTGCCAACCCAATAATCAATTTTAAGGGATTTATATGACCGGTATCCGCATCATAAATACCACCACAATAAAAAGTTGATCCAAGTCGCTCAAATGTTTCAGCCTTATCCATAAAAGTAAGCGCGTGATAGCCATAACGCTGCATCGCCTCAATATGCTGTTGATAAGAGAGAAGCTCACGCCTTTTATGAGTTACAGAAAGCTGTCCTCCTATCAAATCACAAGGACAATTAGGCATTGCGCATAAAGCTAAAATATCTCTTTTAGCTTCTTCTGCTAAATCAAATAGAGCTTTACTTCGCTCAAAACCATACTTTTTTTCTAATGTTTCTACCCATTGCCGTTGCCCTGTTCCCAGCTGTCCACCATTGCGCCCTGAAGCACCATCACCAAAACGTGATGCTTCAAATAAAACAACATCTACTCCAGCCTTGGCTAAATGATAAGCAGCCGAAAGACCCGTAAATCCGCCTCCAATAATGACCACATCACACTGTCTGTTTTCACAAAAAGAAGGATAAGAGGGACGTTCTCTTAAAGCATCTTCATACCAAGAAATTCCTGGAGAAATTGAATTATAATCAATCATCGTCATAAAATTTAAACATTCAGCAGGAGATATTCACGCTCCCACGGACTGATTACTTCCATAAAAGTTTCAAACTCTTGTCGTTTGATTGCAGCATAAGTACTGACAAACACATCCCCTAAAATAGCACGTATCACTGTATCTTGTTCAAACAAATTGACTGCCTCAATGAGCCCACGCGGTAACTCAATATTATCAGCGTTTACATTATTTATCGCTGGCTCATCCGGCTCAATTTTTTGTTGCAAACCAATAAGACCACACGCTAAAGAAGCCGCAAGGGCTAAATAAGGATTCGCATCTGATGAAGGAAGCCTATTCTCAACACGTCGCGCTTGAGGAGCAGAACGGGGAACTCGAAAAGCTGTAGTACGATTATCATATCCCCACCGCAAATTAACAGGAGCCGAATTATCAGGGACAAGACGTCGATAAGAATTCACATAAGGCGCAAGCATCACAAGTACGCCTGGCATATGTTTTTGCAATCCACCAATAAAATGGCGAAAACAGATACTTTCTTCACCATTTTCCTGTGTAAAAATATTCATACCGGTTTTCTTATCAACAACCGATTGGTGAATATGCATAGCAGAACCCGGCTGCCCTTGAATGGGTTTTGCCATAAAAGTTGCATACATATTATGTTTTAGTGCTGCTTCACGAATTGTTCGTTTAAACATAAAAACTTGATCCGCTAATTCAATAGGATCACCATGACGTAAATTGATTTCAAACTGTCCTGCTCCTTCTTCATGAATGAGGGTATCAATTTCCAATCCTTGTGCCTCTGAAAATTGATAAATATCATCAATCAAATCATCGAATTCATTAACACCAGCAATGGAATACCCCTGTCCACCACCAATTGAACGCCCAGAACGACCAACCGGTGGAACTAACGGATAATCAGGATCGGGATTTTTTTGTACCAAATAAAACTCAATTTCTGGTGCCACAACAGGGCTTAAACCCATTTTTGTGTAAAAATGAACCACTGTTCGTAAAACATTGCGTGGTGTGTAATCCACAACCTGACCATTTTGATACACAAGATCACAAATCACCTGTGCCGTAGGAGCATCTTCCCATGGAACAATGCTTAACGTAGAAAGATCAGGCTCAAGGCGTAAATCACCATCTTCTTTAGGATATTCAAAACCATGACCATCTTCCGGATAATCCCCTGAAATTGTTGCCATAAAAACTGCTGAAGGCAATGCCAATGATGTTTCCGATGTAAATTTTTTAGAAAGCATCATCTTGCCCCGTGGTACCCCTGCTTGATCAGGCGTAATACATTCAATATCCTCTACCTTACGAAAAGCAAGCCATTGTGAAACTTGTTCCCAATTGCGCACACCACGTAAACTTTTGAGAAAACGAGAGACAGGTTTAAAATTCTTACTTTTCGTTTGTTTACCATTTTTTACAGCCATAACATACCAACTTTAAAAACAATCAAGTCCTATTCTTATTGTATCAGCCCATGCATAAACGACACGAAAAAAATTTATCAACTGATATTTTTGAAGAATACTATAAGATCTATCAAGGTAAAAGAACTTTACGCTCAAAAAGCTATCCTATCACCATAGTGAAAAAATTGATATTGCACCCGATACATCGGTGCGAACCTTCTCCTTATATAAAATAGCGAGAAATACCATATTGTACGTAACCTAATTCCGATTCAAATAATCATATATAAGCAAACATTGACGAGAATAATAAAGGCGAGATATTTAATTTCCTTTTGGTTGTAGCAATGCTTCATATTAAAAGAAAAGAAACTTTTCTTTTAATATGAAGCAAGTTTTGTAACTCTATTGTTATCCACATAGAAGTAAACACCCTAGGATGGTGAGTAGCCTTTACAGCTAGTGCTTACAAACACTCACCCCGCCATAATATGCGTAAATGTATTTTCAGGATAAGTCATACGCTCAGCATTTCCGACATGAAACTTAACCATCGTCTGCATAACAGAGCTATCAACCTTGTTCTGAGCGGATGGTACAGACTCTGCACTTATATCAATTCCCACCGCTTGACATTGCACTTCGCACACAATATTTAGAGCTGAGAATCTAGTAGAGCATACCAAATCCAATAGATAGGATTTTTTGCTAATTGCGCCATGCGTGATCCAACATTTGATAGTTTCCAGCCCACTAGGAGGTGTGTTATTTATATCTAAAAAGCCAAAAAATCAGGATATGAGAACACAATAATATCAATTTCCTTTGAACTAACGTCCTTTACGTCGATCTTTCACTATCGTAAAATCTTTTTTGTATCAGTTACTTTCACATACTTTGACTTATGATCTAGTGATACTGTGCAGATTGAGCACACATCCCCAGAGCCCAGATTATAATTAAGTTCGTACCATTCTGTTCTTTTATAGAGCTAATATTTGAGAATAAATAACCATAATCTTTAGATATAATACGCCTAGGTTTAATAATTACCGTAAGCTTATGTAAATCACAACCCAATTGTGATAATGCCTCATAAATTTTACGAGGGTATTCGTCATTGACCGTCACGGCATCGCAAAATGCTGTGGAAGTCGGATATCCTCCGCCTAGACTGATAAAACTTTTTTGATCCTTCAATGCGTAAATATCCTTTCCAGCCTTAGTTAAGGTGGATACTATTAACTCAGTCGAATTCAAATTAGAGCCCACATGCAAAGGCACCCCATTAAGCCTAATCCTATTGGATTCTAGCAAAGATAATGCGGCACGTAACTTCGCCGCAGTCATACCAAAACACGATCTATCCCCGTTTGCCAGTACATGGCACAGTCTCAATGAGATTTTAGGTAATATGTCAAAATGGCGTGCAAGAGTGATGATGTCATGTAATTCGATAATATTATCACACTGGATATTTATATGTTTTCTAATAGATAATTCTATCTCTTCTCGAAGTTTTACAGGGATATTAAAAAATGTATCTCTACCTTTAAAACCATCTTTTTGCGCTAATGATATTTCATAACCAGACGCAAATTCCAAATCCCAGCAACATAACAAAGATACCCCGCACGTCCATTAAAATACCCTGCTTTTTCTCGCCCTAGGCATTCATAGCCCGACCGCGTAAAACAGGATACCAATTACAATATCAGACCATAAGGCTGCAAGAGAAAGTTCTTTTATATTTTTATCTTTACATTGCCTCTTAAACAAGCTCATCTGTTCATATAATGAGTTATATGTATAATACATATAACTTCTACAAAAGGAGGATTCATTATGTTCCGTAAAAATCTTTGGTAATACACTCGGATGATTGGATCACCTGTCGCCCGTCAATAATATAGTGCGAGTTAAGAAATTGGGGGAGGTAAGCTATGCAACTCGTGGATCATCCTTTTGTGAAGTTCGATCAACTCAAGCCGATTTACAACTTCACATATCCGTTATTTCGCACTATTTCAAATGAATTTTACGATTACCTAGACTTTAATAAACTAGCGCAAAGTAAGCAGATTCCACAAGCGCGTACCATTTCTCTTTATTTGCATATTCCCTTTTGCGAAACCATCTGTTCCTTCTGTCCCTTTCAGAAAGGGGCCTACAAGCACGTTAAGCAAATCGAATCTTATATGTCAGCGCTTACCACAGAGATCAGAACCAAAGGAAATTTCATTCGCTCGCTTAGAGGGCCCATCCGCAGCATCTATATAGGGGGGCGGCACACCGTCGCTTTTGTCCGCAGATAATATCCGACACATCGGAAAAGTATTGCATGCCGAATTTGAGCTCTCTTCCTTAACCGAATTTACACTGGAAAGCGAACCGAAGAGCGTCATACGTGATAAACTTTATGCTGCCCGTGAGATCGGCGTTAACTGAATCAGCTTCGGCATACAGAGTTTCATTGAGCGTTTCCGATCATTGTTTAACCTCACCTCAACACGTGAACAAATCAACAATACCGTGGCTTGATCACAAGACATAATTGGACATGTCGGTTTCAACCTACTATATGGCATGCACAGCCAGCAAGCTGAAGAACTATTATACGATTTGAAGCAAGCCAGCGAGCTTCACCCTGAAACCATCAACCTCTATGCAATCAACAATCTGGCTATCACGTCGCAACTGCATAAGTCTTACGCACAAAAAGGGCTAAAACCGTCCAGCCTACAGCATCGACAGATGCTTCGATTATTTAGCGATATCGTTATGCGCAGCTGCGGCTATGCGCCGTGTAATGGGCATTCCTATATCAAAATTGCCAATAACACTCCTCTAACGCTCGCTAAAACGAGTTCAGCTAATTATTTCCGCTATCACAAATATTTGCATGGTTATCATGACAATTATGTGGTTGGCTTTGGGGCGTCAGCACTGTCGATTCTCGGCTCACTCGTCACACGAGCCAATCCCAGTCGAAGCGGATACATTACCGACATACAACTTAAAGGAAAATCCAAAGTATACTACAATTGGGTATCAGCGGAGCAACAAGCCTCCAAAGCTTTGTGTATGCGGCTACCTTATAACGGCTATGCCAAAAAAGAAAGAATTGACTGGACCGCACTTCCCTCTTTCGTATACAATAACCTACAACAGCTCATAGGTGCAGGTCTCATCGCAGAAAGTGATAACAATCTCCAGCTGACTCAGCGTGGTTGGCAATGGTATTCCAACCTTATGTATTTTCTTCTACCTCAGGAAGACAGGAATATCTTGGACGACTATGTCGCAAACATGCTGAATACAACCGCCGTACTTGATGGAACAGCGGAAACCTGTGTGGCATCTTAAGGAGAACAGAATGTTCACGCTTTTTGCCAACAAGAACATACGCTATTTTTGCCTAACCGTTAGTCTGCTCGCCTTACTCAGCGGTGCTTTGCGCACTGCCATCCCGCTATTAGCAAGACAATCTGGATATGGCATAATCGGAGTAAGTTGGGCGCAAGGTCTCTTTTCATTAGCGTGGCCAATTTTCGGCATCCTTGCAGGCGCTTTACTTGATCGCTGCGACAAAATAAAACTTGCCACCTCGGCTCTCTTCATCTTCATGCTACTGCATATTGTCCTGTTCGTACTGCTCATGATACAGATTACTCCAACCGAACAAATTTTCTTCTATGCAACCATTGCTGGATTCATCGTCGTTTCTGCCGAAGCTTATATAATGACGATTCCACCACTTATCATGGAGGGAGAGCGATTGATGACCTTCTACTCTATTGTCTTGTTTTTAGATTTCGGGGTCTCCTATTTTCTTGCCCCTGTCATAACAAGCAGCATTTTAGCGCATAGCACACTGCTATTTCTCGGCCTGTTAATCGTGCTTTTTATCACATTGATTTTTACCGCTCGCCATGCTGTTCCGACATCGCCAACACCTGATAAAGAAAACATCACTTTCCGTTATATCATTGCCGGCTTTCATTTCATTTTTTCAAATCGGCATCTTACCTCCCTTACATTACTCACATTCTTTCTATCGGTGGTATTTGGAGCATTCCTAACCTCATTCATCTTCTTCGTTACCGACAGTCGGTATCTGGGCCTACATAGCAGCCAATATGGCGTGATGTTTGCAGCCTACGCGCTTGGTACAATGGCAGGTGCCTTATTTGCACCGCATATACGTTATGCACCGGTGCGCCTAGCTGTTCTCACTGACGGTTTAGGAACGGTTGTCTTGCTGTTGATTCCAGCCTTTTCAAAAAGTGCTGTCGTCGTATGGGGCGTCACCTTTATCGCTGGCATTGGAGCAAGCTTATGGTTTATTGGTGTTACCGCCTTCAGGCAGCGCCTCACACCAAAGCAACTTCTCGGGCGAGCTAATTCTGCTTTTCGAGTGATAGGCTATGCTGGAACGCCGGTCGGAAGCTTTTTGGTCGGCGTCCTTGGTTCTTTTATATCATTGCAGTTTGCTGCCACCTTTATCGCTGGGCTCCTATTGGTGGCTATCGCGATAACGCTTCCATTTCTTTGGCAGGCTGATCATATAAACACACCCAATCCTGCCACGAGGTAACAGCTGCTTTAAAAAAAAGACACGGTCAAAAAAGGCACACATACCCTATTACGCAATCGATTGATCTGTTCTTTGGATGAGAAAATTATCACCATAATGGCTGATAGAGCCAGCGGCACTATAGAAGCAGCCAAACAAACGCTAAAGACAAAACAGCCCCTTTACGTTGCATTGGGCGATGATCCAACGCCTATATGAAGGATGCAGAGAGCTTATAGCGTACGAAGTGCAATTCTTAACCAAAAACTCCGCCCTAGCAATACCCACTTATACTCCAGTTAATCCGTTACCCGCTGGACATCAAATGCCTCACCCCTTTACTGCTCCTCAAAATACATTTTGCTGCACTTACGCGCCGTATTCTTCCTTTGTAATTAAAAGAGCAGCCCTCCTTTCCTAGTTTAGGATCCCTGCCTACACAATGCAGCAACAGATGCGACCATATATGCATTCACGCCTTAGGGCCTGCATAGTAGAAAGCTTAGTTCGAGAGATTCATAAAGCCTATATCCCAATAAATTTTCCACCCAATCCACCTTTTAAAAGGGCGGCTTTATATAAACCGTTAGAGTAAGCTATGAAATCCTTAGGTGTATTAGAAATAATTGACGGTTTTTACCTCAGACCAATGTTGATTGACTTTTACTCGTACATATACGCAAGCGGTGCTACTCTTTTCTTAGATAGAAAGGACATAATCGTTACCATCTGACCTATTATTGTTTGAAAATAAAGAAAAAGTATCAGTGCAACTGATGATATTGAAGAGCTATCTCATTATGTAGCTGTACTTAATTACGGCATTATTACGGCATTGGGAAGCTAGACACGCAATCACCCATTTCTGCGTGCCTTCTGCATGATATTCATAAGATTTTATTACGCGGTAAACGCGGTACGTCCAAAAGCCTTAGCGAATTTCGCAAAGCACAAAATTAGCTTGGCGGTACGCAACTAAAGACAGCGTCATTCGTGCCGCCCACTCTTACCACAGCCCCACTCTCTCTACCACCATCCCCGCTTAGAATCGCGCCAACTCATCACCGGTGCCTCGTTAAACACCACACCAGTCTCAAGAGCGGTAAAATGCGCCTTGCCGCATTTAATCTTCAGCATTTCTTTAAGGCGCAAATCAAACTCGCTATTCGTTCCTTTTGTTTCCAGTACAAAATAAAGCTTTTGCGCGCCATCTCACTCTAAAAAACCGCCCAATCAGGCGTATAAGAACCAATGGGAATGGTTATTTTAAATTTCTTGGCAGTTTAAAAAACAATCTTACATCAGAGTCATTATCGAGATTTTGCGCAAACTCTTTCTCAATACGGCTCTCACAAATCTCATGATCATAAACACTTTTCTTATTGACCACCGTTGGCCCTATGATCGCCTTTTCCGACCTAATTTTACAGATGTAGAATCAATCTTATTATGATGCGCACATCCAGAGATTATTTTATCCTCTGCATTAGAACCAAAAACATGAACAATACGCAAGCAGCTTCGGTAAGAAGACCAACCGCTCAATCTCAACCTACACGAAAATGCATGTGCAGGCGAATGCCCCCCATAATATGCAATATTTCAAGCCCGTCTATAGTGGTATCCCTTTTTAAAATTGTGCCTATGGCTTATAATAATCTCCAAAATATACATTTAGCCCTTGTCTGAAATAACTCAATTTTGGATTGATGAGAACGAAAACGCGCTGCGATAATCACGTTGTTCAGCCCTAATAACCGGCACAAGAGAGCCAATATTCCTGCACCACCAACGACTAAATAACGGTATTTCCTATCAATTTTGATCATATCCTCCACCCTTATTATTTTAAAATTTGTACATTTTATCAGCAAGATGTGCGCAGCAAACCCGTACATTTGCGCTGCTAAGTCTCCATGTACGGACTGCATTCTCAGACACAAAATCATCTTTAGCTGAAGCAACTTGATATTGCAGAGCTTGTCCATAAAGCATATGCACAATTAGTACCAAATATACACATGGCAGTGCGCATTTTTGCTTATATTGTCATGAGAGAGAAGACCAAAAGCTTTATCCAAAAAGCATCATAATCTAAATTATCAAGAGCATTCTTCAATTCCTCTGAATAAGATCCGTGATAAATAGGACTTGCAAGAATAACACCGTCGCGGCTGCGATTGTTTTAACAAATGCATACACTTTAGCATCGCAATGGTAATAACTTATAAAAACAACAACTTTTTTAAATGCCTCCTCAACGGCGTATGAATATAAGCACGTTTTTTCTCGTCATTTTTTAAGGTATTAAACTCTTCCAATCTACCGAACTTACTCTTAAATTAAAGCCGAATGATTTTAATAAATCCATATTATTTTAAAATTCAATAAAGAATATTAAGGCTACAATCAAAGGCACTTCTTTTCAATATTAAGCAAGTTTTGTAAGCTATATTGTTATCTCTATAGAAGTAAAACAGCCTCTATGGACGGTGAGTAGCTAAGCCTTCACAGCTAGTGCTTTACAAGCGCTTTATAACACTCACTCTGCCCCAAACATAGGATTGCATTTTATTAAATAACCCACGCGCATATAATTAAAGATAGAAACGATTAAGCTTGCACCAATCATGCCAAGCCAATAGCCAATAAAGTCATATTCAAAAAAATGCGTCATTAGCGCTCCCCCAAATAGGCCTAACCCCCAATAACTTATTGCTACAACAATTGTTGACCAAAACGTATCAAGCAAACCCACAAGTATGCCATTGAGCATAGCTCCTAAAGTGCCAAAAGCAAAAGACAATAAGATGAACGGAAGCAACTTCCAAGAGAAAACAACAACGCTGTCTTCAGAAATATTAAAGATGGTTGTAAGGATAAATTCATAAGAGAGATAAACAACCACTGATAAAAATAAGACATAAGCTACAGCAAAAACTGTGACACTCATACGCAATTGTTTTAGAGCCATATTATTCCTATCTGCTCTATACCACGCTGCTATTGTCGCGGCTGCGCTGGAAATCCCCAAAGCCACCACAGAAATAAGCATATCGAGTCGCATCCCTATCGTATGTGCGGCCAAAGATTCGATCCCATAAGCCGTAATCATGAATGCAATGACAGAAGGAAAGCCCTCCGCAATAAGAATACGTATACCAATAGGTAGCCCTACTCGCAGCAATTTTATTATTCGTGAAATCTCTAACTTTGGTCTCAAATAATTAAAGCGAAAAGAATGAAAAGCAGAATTGCGGGACAATATTATTGCTGCTGCAATAACAATTAAAATACGGATCAAACTGCTCGCAATTCCAGCACCAAAGACACCTAATCCGCTTGCAGAACCTATACCAAAAATAAGCAGCCAAGAGATAAGAAAATTTACGAGGATAGCCGCAAACATAACCCAGGTTAAGGGCTTTGGATTACCAATTGCTGACAGTAATCCCCGGCTATTCACATAAAGATAAAAAAACACCACTCCTATAGCAGCACCACTATTATATTCCTGCGCTATATTGGCAATTGTCCCATCTTGGCCGAGAAAACACAAAATATTCCTCGTGTTGAGTAAAATGATCGCACTCATCATTCCAATCACAAGGGAAAGCCATATTCCTTGATCAAACCATGCCTTTAATGCATATCTATCTTGTCTGCGAAAACTTTCCGCAAGTTTTGGTGCAACCGCGGTAATAATACCTAGCCCAAACAACATAACAAAACTAAATATACTCAGAGCTAACATTGTACCACTCAAGGCTTGCACGCCTAAATGCGCTACAAGCGCTGCATCTGTGAAGGAAATTATCATCTGAGAGATAAACCCTATAGCCAGTGGCATGCCAAGAGATAGCAATTGCTTCATCACAACAAACATTGTGAAATACCCTTCCATATTGAAAGGTGTATTAAGATCGGATCTTTTAAACAAAACACATTGATTTTTTCCGTAAAGCCTTTCCATCGCAAGTCTTTCCTAAAGGATGCATAATGAGAACGCATTACGGTAAGAGGAGATGCCCAGTTCTTAAAAGAGAAGCGCAATGCGCCTTTATTGGTTTTTTGGACTTTATGCCATGCGTTTTTTTTGTACAATATTATGCCCCCAAGCAACTACAGTCATTGATAAAAGATCCTCAGCGAGCCGTTTGTTCGTCTTGTATATCCATTTTTAGTATTTTTAATCAAACTTTTTGGTACTGCAAGTAATACACCTGTGCTAACCTTTGCTTATTCGCTGCTTACATACGTAAAAAACAAAGCCGACCAAGTTGTCAAAAAACACAGGCATTAGCATTTTTACAATCCATTGTGCCTATACACCGATTAAAACAGCTATTAATTTCGACTAAATCCATATAAGATGACCCACACACTATTTTTTCCTGTGTCTTTATGTAAGTCATAGGCAAGTCCCTATTCAACTGTATCTTCACTCTCAAACCTCCTCGTCTTTATTAACTTTTTATCAGTATAAAGCCAAGCCAAATTAAGCGGGATAATTAAACATATACAAACCAAGGCGAAACAAAAAGCTGCTTCTATACAAACATTGTTTGCCAACCAACCAATCAGCACAAGCGCTAAAATACCAAAAATACGAGCAAGAAAACTAACAATGGATAAAACCGTATTTGCATTCTTTTGTTGAATATGTTTAAAAAATTCTGCTTCAAACTGCGTTACGGGGACAGAAAAAAACTGTGAAATACGGTGAATAAAATAATGGGGGCCCAACTGTTTGCAACGAGAAGCAGAGCAAGCATAACAACAGCACTCAGGACTAGTGAATACAAAGTTATCGCCATAGGAGCGTATTTTTGCATAAAATATTTAATTACAAAGCGATTAAATAAGTATTTTACGAGAGTATAAGACACAAAGCACAGGCCAAGAATAAGAATTTTAGTCTTTCCTGTTGCATTGTCTAATACTCCTGTTTGTCCAAAAATAAAAGGTTGCCAAAAATGAAATACTGGCTGCAATGCAGCAACAATAAAACCACATATCAATATATAATATAACCCGATCTTTGAGGTAACTAAATAAGCAAAAGCTTCTGTTGCATGCAACAAAGAACCTGAGTCTATTGGCTGACTATCCGAAACGGATGCAATAGCTATCCCCGTCACCCGACTAAACAAGAATACAAGCACGAGAAACCCGAAAGAACAAAAATAATATGCTGACTGATAATTATCCATACACAAAACAATAAGAACACCTAGCGCACCAGCAACCATATTCATGAATGCCGCTAGTTCCCGTTTATAGGCGTTTACTTGGTGGTAGATCAAATTACCCTTGTAACCACCGCCGTCGATTAAGCCTTTAATCCATGTGCTATCAGCGCCAGAACATAAAGCAAAGCCTAAAGCATAAATAATTTCTGCCAGAATTAAGACAAAAAGATTAGGCGCGTAGATACATAAAAAGAAAAAGAGCGAAAAAAAGAAACATGATAAGATAACATTTTTTTTAACGCCAATTTTATCTCCTAAAATCCCACAAGGCACTTCAAAAATACAAATAGCTGCGCTAAACACAATTTGTAATAAAGCTAACTGTGTTATACTAACGCCCATAGACAAGAAAAAAAGCATGGAAAGAATCTGTAATCAGCCGACCCCCACTCATTGCCGCACAGCCATAGAGCAACTTTTTAACTTCATAATCTATCGTCATTAATATATCCAAAAGCTATAAAGCTGGCGTTTTTTCTGCCGCCAGCTTTATATATTTTAAAATCTCAATTCAGAAGGGCACATCGAGCAGCCATTTTCTGCTCACTTACTCGGGCTTTGAGCGTAGCAACATCAACACGCTTAATTTTAATTTTTTTCAGTGGATTATACATATTTTTAGTTTTCATAACTTTACCCCCCGTATTAAATGAAAACAATTAAATTTAACATGAAGTGTACATTATAGCTACCTTTTGTCAATTTATTATCTTGATATAAAAAGCTTTGCTCTCCCCCTCACCCACGTTAAGTATTTCATGCACCAATCATTCTGCAACAACCACCGCAGCACTTGGAAACTCATGCGCCCCTTCGGGCAAAGTACGCTTATATTCACGCCAATTTATCACCGGCTGGTCGTTAAACGCAACGCTCGTTTGCAGTGCAGCAAAATGCGCTTTACCGCATTTAATCTTCAGTAATTCTTTAAGGCGCAAATCAAACTCGCTATTCGTTCCTTTTGTTTCCAGTACAAAATAAAGCTTTTGCGCGCCATCTCACTCTAAAAAACCGCCCAATCAGGCGTATAAGAACCAATGGGAGTGGCTATTTTTAAATTTCTTGGCAGTTTAAAAAACAATCTTACATCAGAGTCATTATCGAGATTTTGCGCAAACTCTTTCTCCACACTGCTTTCATAAACCACATGATCATACACACTCTTCTCACTCACAACAGCTGTACGCTCTAAATTTGCCACAAGCTCTTCACTGGTAAAAAGCTCTTGCACACTATATTCTTGCCCGACCAGCTTTAAATATTTAATGCCATCAATTGTAAGATTAACATAGGTTTTATTGAGTATTTCTTCTATGCACTCTAAAAAAGCTTGTGGATTTTTCACAAACTCATGCTCACGACCACTCTTTGTCAAAATACCAATAATTGTCTTTGCGGTTAATTTCAGCTTTAAGGTCAAATAATGTACAATGTTCGGCAGTGCACAAAAACTATAATCAAGCGCACTCTGCTTTAATAACTGCTCTTCATAGGTCACACCAGCACTATCCAGTTCTATCTCTGCTGTCTGATAAACCAAATGCGCGGGCGCAACTGGTGCCATTTTTTCCACTGCATCCACTGCTTTGGCAACAAACTCTGTGCGATCAAGCTTTGCACGATAAGTGGTCTTTTTATTGATCTTCTCCCTCAAGGACAAAAACTCTGGCGAAGCCACTGTTTGCTTTTTAAGCTTAACCCGCACTTCGCGCGTAGCATTACGAATAATCGGCATGGCTTGGCTCGCTTCTAGCGCCTGCAGCACAGCCTGCTTTTGCCCTTTACTAAAACGTTCACTTAAATCTAACGTCCCAGTCGCCCATTGCGCTTTTAATGTATCTGTGATTTTTCCTGCTGATGTAAGCAAGGCTTTTTCACGCAACTCAACCAATATATCAGCAGCCTCTTGCGAAGACAGAATCTTTGTTTCCGTCACAGCTGTCATATAAATCAGATCTTGCAGTATCTCAACATTAATAAGCGCGCCCGCATCAGTTTTTTTCACAATTTCTTGACGCAATTCGCGTGGCATTTCCTCCGCGCCTATAGCATCAAATTCGCTCGCTACTAAATTTTGATCTACTTTAACGACACCCGCCTCATCAATAAAATCTTTTGCAACAAGTATTTTAACAATTTTTTGTGCTTGCGATACTTCCACTTTAGCAGCCACATATTTTACATCTTCATAAATACGGACAACCAAATGCTCCATCTGCAATGTACCAAGTTTATAACCAATATCCGCCTCTAATTCTTTTTGCAATGTACTCACAAACTCAGCAAAGCTTTCATTCACCATGACATGCAGCACATTTATATCTTTATTTTCTACCGGTTCACCTTGTTGATTTACGCATAAGCGCAAACCGCGACCAATCTTTTGCCGTGCGGTAAAATTCGATTTTTGTTCAATCAACATACACACTTGAAACACATTCGGATTATCCCAGACTTCTCTCAAGGACGAATGCGAAAAGATAAAACGCAAGGGGCATGCAAAAGATAATAACCACTCCTTATCGCGCATAATCGTGTTATAAGTGTCATCATCAGCTTGGCTGTCGCCCTTTGTATCCTTATACACGCCTTTCTTGTCTTGCGAGAAATAACCGCCGTGCACGTTTCGAATATTTTGCGCAAACTTAGTTCGCAAGGAGGCATATTTCTTTTTCGCCAACAGCTCTTCATAACATTCTTCAAACATACGCTCATAAAGTGCTGGCTCTTCATCAGAGCTACGATATTTAGCCACCTCATCAATAAAAAAAAGTGATAAAACTTTAATCTCTAAAGGCACAAGCCGCAATTCCTTATCTAAATGTGTTTCTATAGTGCGATAAATTTGTGCGCGTTTAAGCTCTATTGTATTCACATCACCAAGTGCGTGGCCAAATTTGACAATTTCAGTATCAGAAAACTCAACAGCTTCATCCCCCGCCATGCAATTGATACCCGAAACAATATAGCCCTTATAAAGCTCACGTCCGCCCGTAACGCGATACAGATCATCGCCGTCTCACTGTAACTGTTTTGCGGCTCACCGTGCCATTCTTTCCCGCAATATCCAACTCTAAGCGCGCCTTAAAGCCATGTTTGTGTGATACGGATTTCAAGGCAATATAGGAACGGTTAAAATCTTGCTCTATCTGATTAGAAGAAACACAAATTTGCTTTACCAGTCCTTTTTGATAAGCATCAACAGGTGTTAAACGATATAAAAGATTAATCTCATCTTTATGCGCGGCACTATAGCGGAAAACACAAAGCGGGTTAAGGCTCGCAATAGCCTCCTTCGCTTTTGCTATATTATCCACCGATTGCGGTTCATCTATGATCACAATCGGTTTTGTGTCTTGGATATAGCGCATAGCGCTTTCGCCATTCAGTCTATCTTGCGGAAGGTTGATAATATTTTCTGCTTTTTAAATGCATCAATATTGATAATCATAATTTCAATATTGCTAGAGCTTGCAAATTGGCGAATTTGCGAAAGATCTTTTGAATTATAAATAAAATAACGATAGGGCAGATTATCAAACTCTGCTTGAAAATGCTCCCTTGTTACCTGAAGTGATTTATATACCCCTTCGCGAATAGCAACACTTGGTACGACAATAATAAATTTGGTAAAGCCATAGCGTTGATTTAACTCAAAAATCGTCTTGCTATAGACATAAGTTTTGCCTGTTCCCGTTTCCATCTCAATAGAAAACTGCTTTTGCTCTAGCGTCTCACTCGCCAAGAGTTTATTGTTCTGTTGCACCTCTCGTAAATTTGCTAATATGCTTTCATCACTGATCAATAATTGATTACCATAACCAAATTCATTTAACGCTAATTGTCCTTGTTCTGAATGCAAAGAAAAAGAAGAATTCCGTTGTGGCTGGCCTTTAAACAAATCAATGACGCTTTTAACCGCATCATTTTGAAATTCTTGTTGTTTAAATTTAAGTCTCATATCGCCGCCTCAAGATTCCCATCTTCAATCTCATGGAGGATAATAGAAAGGAAAACACTAGAAAGTTACATGATAGCATATTTGCAAACTCCCATATGCACGTGGACAGTGGCACACCCTCCCCCCAATTAGTGCAGAAATGACGTCGCTCTTGGTACTGGACGCGTTACGTCGGTGCTAACCTTCTCTATTTTTTTGCAGAACAGCAAGCGCGTATCAGGCTCTCTAGCCATACTTAGAGTACGCAAAGTTATTCATCACTCTACAACACTTTAAGCGCGCAATTTTATGTTTTGTATTAAAGGATTTTTGCTTTCAAAATATATGAACAACATCACACAAAGTAGAATAAACAAGCTGCCCCCAACATTAAACCAAACCTTCTCTGTAACCAGCACTGTTGCACCGAAACAGTTAGCAATAGCGTGGACAAAAAAAGGCGCACACGCATAAAATTTAGAGCGCGTAACAACACCACGATACGCCAAGCATGTATTGAAAATATGCATAAGTATGACGCTCATTAAAGCACACAAAAAAATACTCGCTTGCGTCCAGGAATAAAAAATTACATACTCATTGGCTAATAACCTAGATCGAATAGGCCAGCCATTATAAACAAGGAAAGGCCCTAGCGCCTTATAAACTAATTCGCATAAACCCCAGCCTATGCCAATATTCAGCGGCAAACGCCACAACAAACTAGGCGAGCACCGATAAAACTTAGTAACTAACCAACGACGCATAGCTTCTTCTGCTACAACAAAAAAAACCGAAAATGTTAAAAATAAAAAAACAAGCGCCAGCCCCTGCTCTGCACGACTCTTGGTTTCAACAATACTCATCATATAAAGCGTTTTTATTACAGATTGCTCCCAAAAAGCAATAAACCCGCCAGCAATGCAGCTAGCAACAAACCATCCCACAGCACCAGCGACAACCAATTTGAACTTCAGAAAATGATGAAACACACATAGAAGAAAAACAACGCCAAGCACTTGCAGTAAACGTAAGGCATCAAGTTTATGTTCTGTTTCCGAGTAACGCCATACTAACAGAACAATCACCCCAAAAACTATGCCGCTCAACAGAACATTTATCCAACTAAATGTAGAGCGAAAAAAATTATAAATGACAGCGCCATAAATAAGTCCCGCGAGAAGCGAAGTAATAAATAAAACCAACATTATTATGCCCCCTCATTTACTACAGCGTAACTGCTATTTTTCTTCATGGATAATCTGTCTTGCACAAAATCATAAATTTGCCGCATAAGAGCAAACATAAGAATAGTAGCGATTGTATAATGCCCAATTGCAAGAAGTTCTGGCTCAGCGGCCCGCCATGAAAAGCGCGCCCAAGCCGCCAAGCATTGTAAAAGCAGGATAAGAACAAAAAAACGCCATTTCTTGTCAAGGCAAACCACAAGCATTAAAAAAGTTGATAAAAGATTCAGACCTATAATAAACGTATAATATATTACCGTCTCAAGTAAAGAAAGTAAGGCGTCTCTATCAAGACTAAAGGCTCCTTTTAGGATTTTCACAGTTTCTGGTAGAGATGTAAGCAGTGCAAGCCCTATAGCAGCCCCCCAAATCCCCATTCCCACGCCCAGTGCTGCCTCTACACCATTGCCATTATCTTCTGCCACCCAATGAGAGAGCAAAAAAAACTGCATAATCGCCATGCCTATAGGGAATAGACCAACAGCAAAAACAATATTAGGCGTACTATAAGCAGAAAAATCAAAAATCAAACTACCTATCATACGCATAAAGCCGTATAGAAAAAAAATCAAAAGCACATAACAACCAGCGCTTGCCCCAATAATCGCCTTCGTGCCTTTAAACGTTTTAACCAAAGAGAGTAACCAGCGGTACCCCAATATAAGCGAAAGCGCCAAAACATAATAAGGAAAATAACTCGTAGCGCCATAAACATAAAGAAAAACAAGACACAAAACAACGAGCAAGAAAACCAAATGTTCAACCAATGTTTTTTTCTTCATCAAAGGAAAAATAATCAGCACCAGACAAAAAACGGCGCCGATAACAGATAATGTCAATTTGTCAAGCATTATTGCAAGCCTCAGAAATAGAATTTATTAATATTGCGTAGTCTGAAGAAATGTCAAACATAAACAAAAGACCAACCGCAAAATGAATTACAAAAGGCAGATAGGAATAGACCTTGCGCTTATCTTGGAAACCAAGATACATAAAGCGCGTATTTACAACATGCATCAATACAATCATGCCCGCGGCAATAAGATAGCTGATCGCTTGTGGACAAGATTCAAATGCGACATAGCCCGCCATTTGTGGCGCCCTATCAACACGGTAATTCAAGTAAAGAAAAAGAGCTGGGAGGGTCTTATAGCATAAGTCTAGAAAACCCCAGCCCAGCCCGAAATAAAGGACCTTACGCGCAGCTAATTCTGGCTTATATACGCGAAGCAACCACAAACGCAAAAGCTCCGCAGTTAAAACTGATATCAAAAGGATAAAAAAGGGATAGTTTGCAGCAACCAAACTCATGTAATGCACCACCTGCTGCTGGCTATTATTAGCAGCAGACAAAGCAGGCAATGGCAACAAAGAGCTCAAATATACAAAACCTGCCCCAATACACAAGGCAGCAACTGCACCACAGAATCCAAGAACTAAATATTTATATAAGTAGTGCTCGTACAGAATTAAAAGCATGCCAAGATAACATACCAAAAGCAAAGATAAGTCTGTAAGCCCACTTTCACTATGTGGATAAGCGAAGATGATAGCGCAGGAAAGGCCAGCTAGCCCCCCCAAAATGATGCGCTCGCCCAACAAGCCATTGTTTTTAAGGAGACGAGGGCTGAAACTTATCCCAAAACTAAGCAGCATTCCAAAAATTAAGTCAGACATATAATTTCCTTAAAGCGCCTTGCCCTCCCAAGCATACCAAGATATTATTGCGGGAGAAAAACTCCCTGCTAAGAGGCTGATAGTGTACCCCTTAGCAAGGCCTTTACCTTGTTAAAAAAGCCAGGTCAAACAATAATTTCACCACTTAGAGCGAGCACAATCCCAACCAGCTTTAGCAATACCCGCGGCTGCGCCACGGGACCCTGCCTACTATTGCTCCAGAAACTGCCCCTCCTGGGTTGGCTGCTCTAGGCTTTAGGATAACCCAAAGAACTATAGCCTTCTGTCTTCTCACTCAGTTTTCTTTTTAAACGGGTTAATCACGCTAAGCTTCACATTCTTTGATTTAATGTAACGCACGTACATATAATAAACAACAAACATCAAACAAATCCAATTTCTAACCATTCTATAGTCATCATCTGTATGAACAAACGCTACATAATAAGAAACAAAGAGGCTAAAAAACAGCTCTGCAAGAACATCAAGGACCAACCAATAATATTTCTTTGTAGTAACAAAGAGAACCATCAAAAATGTCAAAAAAACTTGGCCCGTTAGAATAGCAAAACCAAACACCGCATAATCAAACATTTTTTTCACTGCCTCCCTGTTTGCAAAACCTATCTGTTGATAGATTTCTCGAAGGTCTGATAAAAGCAGTGATGACACAAAAAAGACGCCTATGGCAAACCCACAGCCAATGCAAATGCTTAAATCTAGCACTGACATAGATTTTTCCTTCAAAGCTTTAGCAATTAGGACATAGCGAGCCACCCCTATCATCAACGGAATAATGAAAAGCAGATAAATATAGCTCGAAAGCTGCAGATCAAAAAAATCTAACAGAAGGTCATCACTCATAACAATAAAACCAGCTGCGATGAAAAAAATGGGGCAACTTGCGATAATGGACAAACTAAAGCATTTTATATTGTTTACTATATTGGGTATAAATTCAATGCAAAAAGAAAGAACATAATTATAGCAACATGAGAAGATGTTATCGACACACCGACTATATACTCAAAGGCATACATGAGAGGAGGAACAACCAATGCCGCCACTATGAATGCAACCATGTTTTCCCTGCCTAACATGCTTTTTCCATTAATAGCAATAGTTTTGAGGAATAGATACAATATGCCAAACCACAGACAAAAATAAACGAGCACTAAACCAAACGCGCCCATAGCTCCTCCTGTGCAATATTCCAAACATAAAGGTGGCACCTTTTACAGTACCACCGTTCTAGGCTTTAGGATAACCCAAAGAACTACATCAAAAGTGCATCAACATCCCACCACCTGAATTAGCAATAGATTGACCCAAAAACTGTGTGCCACACTGGACAGCAGCCACACCATAACCACCATAACCGCCTATGATGCCTCCGAACTTATCGCCTACACCTTGCGCAAAGCTTCCTACGGTCATGCCAACCATAGGATTACGCGCTGCCAATCCTACGACAACACCACTCGCAATGCCAACGTGACCACCATACTTGTCACCAAACGCACTACCAGAGTTATATTTGCTACTAAAATTATCGGCACTGCAATAATCGTGCGAACCACTTGAACTTCCCATTTATTTTCCCCAATTTATTGTATAAATAAATCCCCCAAGGTTACTTATGTTCCCGCGCCAGAATGGCTTACCCATAATTAACCACCGAAACACCCCTGGAGATATGAATGCACTTTCATGCAAGTTCATATTTATAATATATAGTTGACAAAATTAAGGGCATTGTGTCAAAAATATGTCATATTTTAGTAAATTTATGCTTACTTATTTTATGTGTTTAAACTTAATGGTTTATATTATGAGCAATAATAATGAAAGTAAAATAGGATTCTCTTGGTTTACAAAATATACTAAAAGTATATAAATATACTGATAGAGATATTTATTATTGCAATTGCAATCAGAATCATAGATTCAGTTAACCCGTTTATATTTCAAGCGATTATTGATCGTATCATTCCGTTTTGGGCAAAATTTGAAAAAAATCATCCGCGCAAGGTCTCTGCTCCGTGACGGCTCACACGCAAAAAAGCCCGCCAAGCGCGGCTTTTAACCGCCTCACAAAACGCCAAAAATAAGAATTAGAAAAGTTGTAACAAGACAAATGGTACGGTTGGTGGGATTTGAACCTACGACCTCTGGTGCCACAAACCAGCGCTCTAACCAACTGAGCTACAACCGCACAAAAAACAAACGCATTATAACTGCTCACGATTTCGTAAACATTTATCCTTTGCTTATGTGACATAAGGAAGATCAACAAAGTTTGCAAGCCCCTTTAAAAAAATCTCGCAATTTTTTGTGAAGAAAAAAGCGTTTTTTACAAAGGAAATTTTGCCCAATGCTCAAGACTATGATCACGATAGCCTTTTATGTTATCAACTCCATCTTGTTGCATCATCTGCAAAACCTCTTGCAGAATAGTTATGACAAGATTTGGACCTTCATAAACCATCCCACTATATAATTGAATCAAATCTGCACCAGCTTTTACTTTTTCCAAAGCAGTCTGTGCATCCTTTATACCGCCAACACCGATAATTGCAATCTCCTTCCCTAATTTTTGACGCATTTTTGCAAGCATAATAGTAGAACGCTCAAAGAGTGGACGTCCAGAAAGCCCACCCTCTTCATTACGGAAGTGACTATTGTTAAGACCTTGGCGTGAAAGAGTTGTGTTAGAAACAATGAGTCCATCAAAATCAGAAAGTTTTATTTCTTCAGCAACATCATCTAATTCTTTCTCTGATAAATCAGGAGAAATTTTTAAAAAAATGGGAATGGAGAATCCATGCTTGTTCTCTTGCTCATTTCGCGCTTGCGAAATTGCACTCAACAAAAGATGCAAACTGTCACGGGCCTGTAAATCACGTAAACCTGGTGTATTAGGAGAAGAAATATTAACCGTAAAATAATCAGCAACATCATAAAAATGAGCAATACCAACAGTATAATCATCAATCTTATCGACCGTATCCTTATTGGCTCCAATGTTGACTCCTATAACACCAGTTTTTTTACACGCATGCAATCTATTGTAAACAACTTGATGTCCGTCATTATTAAAGCCCATTCTATTAATAATCGCTTCATCTTCTTTTAAACGAAAAAGCCGTGGTTTAGGATTTCCAATCTGAGGCTTTGGTGTCACTGTCCCAATTTCAGTAAAACCAAATCCTAACCGAAAAATACCATCTACAACCTCTGCATTTTTATCAAACCCCGCTGCAAGACCAATAAAATTTTCAAACTCAAGACCAGCAACAGTTACACACAAACGTTTGTCGATAACCTTTTGACAACCATTTAATCCACTTTTCAGCCCAAGAATCGCTAAACCGTGTGCTTGCTCTGGATCCAACATAAATAAGGCAGAACGGCCAATACAACGAAAAAAACTCATCAATTCTTCTCCACAACATAAAAATGATCCATCGCACCTCACCTCTACCTTTTAACACAAAAGATTTCCAATCAAAGCAAGCATATTATCCAAATAATATTCCCCTTCTAGAAGAAAACTCATCACATAATAGCCATACATGTTTATATTGGTTATACTATGTAAAGAACTTTTTATTCTTAAAAAATGTTTCTCTTTTTCGACATTTTTTAAAGATTAAAATATGAATCCTAATCTTATAAAATTCAGCATGAATTGGAACATCAATGGCTCTTACCATAGTCATGGTTTTATGACGCCTTATGCAGGCACGCTCATAATTTTCTTAAAAATGCAGGCAAATTATCTCTATTCCCAAAGTTCCTTTGTGTAATATTGTTTTCAATAGAAACAAAGCTTGTTCTATAAAGCTATTTTTTCCTAGCATTTATAGGATACATAGTTCATAAAATCATCTAAATTCATACTATTGTTGCACTATTTATGAGCAACAGAATGTTCAATCAATTTGTACTCTATTGATAATCTGCGTTGTTTTCTTTGCCATTTCTGATGTATTAAATACAATTTTGCATCTATTAAGTGCTCTGCCTAACATATATTTTAAGTAATGACAGTTGATTATTGAACTCAAACATCATACCAACGACTTCCAAACCAAAATGATCTTGCAAACCCTAGAGCTCTGCTATTTATAAACTGATACAATCTTCCAGCAGATGAAATGTGTTTCTTCCATCCGAATTATCGCCATTTTAGCTCATGCAACCCAATACAAATAGCTTTTAGATAAGCCATAATGCCCTCCTAATTGCTATTATCGCTTACTAAATTAAGAGGAATTAAATTATAAGTTTTACTCCTGTCTCATCTATCTATTTCCTCTATCAGTGCTGAAATATATTTTTTATTCCTAAATTCTCTTTTTATGACAAAGTGTTATGCTAATATATGCACTTCATTTGAAAAGCTTTCTGATAGCTCAACTTTCAACACTACTCATTTTGTAGTATTGTGTAAAAATCTCTCTTTTTAATGTTATCATAAAGATCTTGAGGCAATTATATAAATTAAGCTACAGTTTTCTACTTTCTGTTGAAAAAGCAGATATAGTTTTTATCAAAAAAGCTTTTTTCTAGGAAATATTCTATGTACATTCAAATAGAGCCCTAAAGCTCTTTATTAAACCTTATAAAGTTCTTTGAAAATAATATTAATATCGTAATATAATCCTAAAAATAAAATCTGCCCTTTCCTTTTTCATCAAAAGCGGTAAGTAAATTACCGTATATCGCTTATATAAAGGGGAAAATGCAATGCTTAAAGAATTCAAAGAATTTGCCCTAAAAGGTAATATGATTGATCTTGCTATCGGTGTGATTATAGGGGGTGCTTTTGGTAGCTTGGTCAACTCAATTGTCAATGATATTTTTATGCCAATCATTGGGCTGATTACAGGTGGGATTGATTTTTCTAATATGTTTATTCAACTTGCTGGCGAAAAACAAGCAACATTGAGTGCCGCCAAAGCAGCTGGAGCAACCATTAGCTATGGACACTTTATTACTTTACTTATCAATTTTCTCATTATTGCTTGGGTTCTTTTTTTATTCGTTAAGGCTATGAATAAAATTCGTAGAAAAGAAGAAGAAAGCCCTAAAAAAACGTCTTCAGAAGAACAACTTTTAACAGAAATTAGAGATCTTTTGGCTAAGAAAAAATAATTTTATGCAAGATTTACATCATGGAACACGAGGAAAAAACATTTCCACAGTTGTTCCATGATTGGGTTTTGAGAACAGTAAAAATTGTCCCCCTCTTTCTTCCACCATTGCTTTACACATTGGGAGGCCTAAACCTGTTCCCATAAAAGCGCTATCACCAGATCGTCCATCTTTGCGCTCTACTTGACCATAAGGTTGCAGTGCCTGTATAATCTCTTCTTCGTTCATCCCTATACCATTATCACTCACTGAAATTTTTACACGTTCTTTTCTATAAGAAACGTGAACAATAATCTGTCCACCCAAAGGTGTAAAACGAATAGCATTGGAAAGAAGATTCCATATAATCTGGCGAAACACTTGTTGTGATACAGGAATAAATGGAACGTGAGGTGGAGCAACAATACGCATGATAATGCCGTTCTGATTGGCTTGAGTTTCAAGAAAAGCTATCGTCGCACGTAAACAAGATATTACATCAAATGTTTCAGAAATAAGGGAAGAATCAATCTGGTTATCGGAACCAGAATAATTTATCTTCGAGCACTCTAGTAATTGATTAATCAGCAATAATATATGTTTTCCAGAGGAAATAATATCGCGTAAATATCCATGATAGCGCTCATTTTCTATCGAACCAAAACGGCCTTCTCTCATAATTTCTGCAAAACCAATAAGAGCATTCAAAGGTGTTCGTATTTCATGAACAACTCCAACGATTTTATCCTCTTCTGCTTTTTTTTCTCCTGATGGAACTGTTTGTGTCCTATCACGCAACATAACAGCATAATTGCCTTGCTTTGCCAAAAATACAATCGTTATCAAAACGGTTATATTTTTATGATTTTTTGTCATTAAATCAGCGGTTTCACTGCGATTTAAAACCTGATTTTTTCCCTCCATACGGATTGATTTAAAATATTTTTCAACCAAAAGTCGGCTTTGCAAAGTAAATAATGAAGAGAATAGCTGTCCTCGTAGTTCATTTATTTCATAACCCATTAATGCTAAGGCTGCCCTACTCGCTGATTGAATAAAGCCCTCTTCATCCAACCATAAAACACCATCTGTTGCTGTATCCAACAATGATAAAACTGCAGCGGGCTCTTTTACGAGAGCTTGTTCTATAGCATTTACCGACAATGTTTGTGCATATGGTAACTGAATAGCTGTTTCTTCAACTAAATTTTCTTCTTTTACCGATGAATTCAATTCATCACGCAATTGCTCTGCAATTTCACGAAAAGCTGAGCGTTCTATCTCCGTAAGACATAGCATTTCTGTTTCTAGCTTTTCATTTCTTTTTTCTTGGACTTTTTTTTGTATTTTTAAAACACCAAAGCCACGAAACCCCTTAAGCTGCTTTGTAACATCAAAAATTGGCAAAGCCGACAATTCAACATCAAGCCATTGTAAGCAACCATCAACAGGCCATTGAACAATCTCTTTACTCCAAGGCATAGCCGCTTCAATAAAATGACTGAGAACCAGATATCGATCATCATTAAATTGATGAGCAAGCTCATGAAAACTACACCCTAAAATAGAAGAAGAGAGAGGACCAACAACTTCAGCTAGCTCTTTTGAGACTTCACAAAACAAACCATTGTGATCGATTTCCCACGTAAAAGGCCGTGGCAAAAGCTCTGGTGTAAAACGAAAAGCTTCTTGCTGACATTTTAATTCATTTGTATTTAACTTTAACTCATCTGCTTTTAATGGCATAACTAAAACTAAAAAGTGTTGGATTTACTCTCAAATGAATAATGCTAATTTGTTTACAATTATCTGTTCTGGTTATAATAACTTGATATCTCATATCAATTGTCTGTAGCAAAATTTTGACTGTTTCATCAACAAAACAAGAATAAAAAGAAGCTTCCAGCTCTGGTTGCTCATTCACCCATTATTGTAATAAATCTTGTTACAATAATGATAACATCTCCCTCGCATAAATAGTACTCAAAAAGAATACACTTATTTTACGCATTCATGCGCCTGTTTTGAAAAAATAACTCCCAAGATCCCCAAGCTTATTTTACGACAGCATCCGTAAATGGTGTAATGTAAAGGTCCCTATAGAGGATATCAAGGCATTGTGCATTACCATTTTTATGCTTATAAAAGAGCTGGTTAGCACCATCATTATACTAATTTCAGCCCCTAATGTCACCAATAGTTCTTAGCATTTGAAGGCATTCATAAGCAGCATTTTTAACTTTTTTACTCCTACATTATTATGATACGCAAGGAAATGGTTTTAATTGTTTCAACAGAAACAGATTTGAAATGAGAAAATCTTACAATGTTTGAGACTTTTATTCACTGTGAATAATGATAAATTACTATCAATCAATATACTGCATTATAAAAATCTCTTTTTCAAATAAAGCTTCTCGTAAGAACACCTTTCTTGAGCCAATAATATCAAATGATAATAAATTCAGCGTAGCGCTTTAAAGTACCCCATGCAACAGAACTTGCATATTGGGCATTTTTTTATGATGCTCTCAATAATCTTCCAAAGATCTTTCTTTCATTAGAATCGCTACAAAAGAAAAAAAATATGCCACCGCACTATTTTATTAAAAAATTCTCTGTAGAAAAGAGAACACAAATCATATGTCCTCATATAAAGATTTGTTTAATTTCTTTATATTCCATATCATTTAGAAATGTTAAAAATATCTCATAATCTCCTTTGATATCAGCTTGTTTACCTCGTCAGAAGTCTTAATACAAAAGATCGCTTTTTCTTTATTACTCTCCATTTAAATTTTTAATATTATATAAAAAAATAAAACAAGCACATTTAAATAATGACTGTCAAATATTTAAAAAATTGCATATTTTTAAATGTGTTTGTTTATTTTACTTCATTGAGTAAAATTTCACGTTTTCCAACATGATTAGCGGCTCCAACAATGCCTTTTTCTTCCATCCGCTCGACGAGAGAAGCTGCTTTATTATAGCCGATTGAAAGTCGGCGCTGAATATAAGATGTTGAACATTTTTTATCACGCATAACAATTTTTACAGCTTGGTTATAAAGTTCCTCACCCTCTTCATCAAAATTTTCTTCCTCAGAAATTCCAGCAGCTGAATCAGCAGAATTATCCTCTTTGTTATCGTCTTCATTATCTGTTACCGTTGCTAAATAATCAGGTTTACCTTGCATTTTTAGATGTGCAACGATGGATTCAACTTCTTCATCAGAAACAAAAGGTCCATGAACGCGCACAATGCGTCCACCACCTGCCATATGAAGCATATCCCCCTGACCTAAAAGTGTTTCAGCACCTTGTTCACCCAAGATCGTACGACTATCAATTTTTGATGTTACTTGAAAAGAAATGCGGGTAGGAAAGTTCGCTTTAATTGTACCTGTGATAACATCAACAGAAGGACGTTGCGTTGCCATAATAAGATGAATACCTGCCGCACGCGCCATTTGCGCTAAGCGCTGAATGGCATTCTCTATCTCTTTCCCTGCCACCATCATAAGATCAGCCATCTCATCAACAATCACAACAATATAAGGAAGCTGCGTGAGATCCATGGCTTCTTCATGATAAAGCATTTCCCTTGTTTCCTTATCAAAACCCGACTGAACAGTACACATGATCGTTTCGCCTTTTTGAGCTGCAAGTGCAACGCGTGCATTAAAACCATCAATATTACGCACACCCAACTTAGCCATTTTGCGATAACGCTCTTCCATTTCACGAACCGCCCATTTTAAAGCTGTTACTGCTTTTTTGGGATCTGTGACAACGGGTGTTAAAAGATGTGGAATGCCATCATAAACAGAGAGCTCTAACATTTTAGGATCAACCATGATCAAACGACACTGCTTTGGTGTCATACGATAAAGAATCGACAAAATCATTGTATTAATTGCAACAGACTTGCCTGATCCTGTTGTTCCTGCAACCAATAAATGAGGCATTTTTGCTAATTCTGCAATGACAGGTTCACCATTAATCCCTTTCCCCAAAGCAAGAGCAAGTTTAAATTCACTTTCACGAAAAGAACGTGTTTGGATTAATTCCCGTAAATAAACAGTTTCACGAACCGCATTGGGTAACTCAATCCCGATAACATTACGTCCAGGAATTACAGCAACGCGTGTAGAAATAGCAGACATAGAACGCGCAATATCATCAGAAAGATTAATAACGCGCGATGACTTTACACCCGCAGCGGGTTCAAATTCATACATTGTTACCACTGGCCCTGGATGAACATGGATAACTTCACCCTTAATGCCAAAATCTTCCAAAACACTTTCCAAAAGTCCAGCACCACGTTCCAATGTTTCTTGAGGAATCATCGTACCTTCGTGAAAAACAGGTTCCTGTAATAAGTTGATCGGAGGAAATTCATAAACATCACAGTCAATAGATTGAATATTTTGCATAAAAGCAGAATCATAATTACCTAATGGCATACGAGTAGATTGCAATGTTTTAGTTTTACTGTTTGCTTGCATCACAGAAAAATCTTTTGAATTCTTTGTGACGGCTTTGTTTATACAATCAACAGTATTATTGGCGACAATATTATTGGTATTTTCAGTCTCTATACTAACCCCTGCATCACTTAACGCCCCTGTATTACTTAACGTATGAGCAGAATCTTCAACAGAAAGCTTAGAATGACACTCTTTATTTGTATGCATTAAATCAGAAATTTTCTCAACACCTCGCATTCTTTCCGCTGGAGATTCTGATGTAATTGAATCATAGAGTTGTGGAAAGCGGTATTCAAGAACACGGTAAAGAGCAGTTATTGACTCATCAAAGGCTGTGGGGATATCAGGTGTGAGTTCATTTGTCGTATCAATTGATGTTCCATCCTCTTTTGAAGTTTGAGTCTCCACATGTTCAAATATCAAAGATTCACACTCAAAAAAAGCATCATCGGAAAGATGCAACGCAGGTTTTATTTTTTGTAGCACATTTTCCACTTGTAATTTATGTTCTTGTTTATCCTCCTCAAGTGGAATATTTGCTGACGGCATATGAATAGCTTGTCGTGATAACTGCTTCAAAACCGTTGAATGACAAACTGATGTTTTATTCTCTATTGATTGAGGATTAATGACTTTTTTTGTCGAAAGAATATTTGTTGTTTTCTTGTTACAACGTACAATACCTGTATCTGTAATTTTTTTTTGATCTTGCTTCGTAAAAATTTTAAACTGTTTTGCAAAAACTGGATCTGTTTCTATACGACGACGCAAAATCTCAACTTCTGGGGTTCTCGTGAAACGGACGTTTTTTCCGAGGGCAAATGCCTTTTTCCACACTTCCGGATAAGGAAATATCTCAGTAATCTTAACAGATAAATCTTCTCTTGATGCACCTTTTGTACCATCATCAGAAAAAGAAGACGTAGAAATAGATTTTGTTTTCGAATTATGCATGGCACCCAACAAATTTATAGCAATGAGAAAAATAACCTTTTCAAAAAGAATTCGTAGAAACTATCATACGAAGGTTAATAACCTTTTGCTGATGGTTACTTTTAAATGAAAAAAATAGTGCCATAATGCATATTCATAATCTGCCTTTTGCATATTTACGATATAAATTGCCTAGTTTATGGTGTCATAGAGCTCGTATTTCATTTGTTTTGAAGAAAACTTCATGATAAAAAAGCTTCAAGAAAATTGTCTATGCCTCTCTTTCTCTCCCTTTTCATAAAAGAAACTAGTTTCAATAATACAATAAGCATTGCTCTATTGAATTCTCCATGATCAATTATCACAATATAATCTAATTTCTCGCGTTTTTATAAGATTACCCTTGTTATCCTCGTTTAAAAAGGCTTAGACTAAGACAATCATAATTACATAAATACAAATAGAAAAAAGGGAGTGAATTATGTTTAATAAACGGAAATTTTATATCAATGGTCTATGGGATGAGCCAAGCACTCCTCACGATTTTGACGTCATTAATCCATCAACAGAGGAGACTTGTGCTGTCATTAGCCTTGGAAGTACAAAAGATGCCGATAAAGCAATTAATGCGGCTAAAGAAGCCTTTCAAAAATGGAAAACAACATCACCAAATGAGCGTCTTGGATTTGTTGAGAAAATTCTAGAGATCTACGAAAAACGTTCCAAAGACATGGCAAAAACCATTTCAATGGAAATGGGGGCACCAATTGATATGGCGCTTAATGCGCAAACTGCAACTGGCAGTTCCCATATTCGCAATTTTATCGAAGCTTATAAAGAGTTTTCGTTCCAAAAAACTTTAATAAAGGGAAATGAGCAAGCAATCCTTCACTACGATCCTATCGGCGTCGTAGGATTAATTACGCCATGGAATTGGCCCATGAATCAAGTAACTCTTAAAGTTATTCCTGCTCTCTTGGCTGGCTGTACCATGGTGTTAAAGCCCTCTGAAATTGCGCCTCTTTCTGCTATGCTTTTTGCTGAATTTTTAGATGAAGCCGCACTTCCAGCCGGTGTTTTTAATTTAATCAATGGTGATGGTGCAACTGTCGGCTCTTACCTCTCTGCACATCCAGATTTAGAAATGATCAGCTTTACTGGTTCAACTAGAGCAGGAAAAGATATTTCTAAAAATGCCAGCGCTACTTTAAAAAGAGTCTGTCTGGAACTTGGGGGAAAAGGAGCGAATATTATCTTTGCTGATGCCGACTCAGATGCTGTTCAACGTGGTGCACGACATTGCTTTTATAATAGTGGACAAAGTTGTAATGCACCAACTCGTATGCTTGTGGAACAGAGCATCTATGACAAAGCCGTGAAAATAGCCAAAGATATTGCAGAAACAACAAAAGTAGGACCAAACTGCCAAGAAGGAAATCATATTGGGCCCATTGTTTCAAAAAAACAATATGATAAAATTCAAGATCTTATCCAATCGGGAATTGATGAAGGTGCAACTCTTGTTGCAGGCGGGACTGGTTTACCAAACGGAATGGAACGCGGTTATTATGTCCGTCCAACAGTCTTTGCTGATGTAAAACCTCATATGCGTATTTTTAAAGAAGAAATCTTTGGTCCAGTTCTCTCGATTCTTTCTTTTAGTACAGAAGAAGAAGCCGTCGCTTTAGCGAATGAGACTGAGTATGGTCTTACAAACTATATTCAATCGCAAGATCGCAACAAATGTCGTCGTATTGCGGCACAAGTACGCTCTGGTATGGTAGAAGTTAATGGACATGGATTACCCAGTGGAAGCTACTTTGGAGGTGTAAAATTTTCTGGGCGCGCTCGTGAAGGAGGACATTGGGGAATTAAAGAATTTCTCGATAGTAAAGCAATTTCGTACTGGTAAAATCTTATTAAAAACTTAATAGGAATCGTATGGTAATACAGAAAATAACGGATGAAGGTGCTCTTGGGCAACGTCTTGATCAGTGGCTCGCAAAACAATATCATGACGTGCTCTCACGTTCGCGTTTGCAAACCCTCATCCGTGAAGGCTGTCTTAAAATTGATGGTCAATTCATAAAGGAACCAAAAACAAAATTAAAACCTAACCAAATAATTGAATTGGAAATGCCGGACCTTCGTGATGCAGAACCTAGCGCTGAAGCCATTGCATTGGACATTCTTTTTGAAGATGATCATATCATTGTTATTAACAAACCAGCTGGTCTTGTTGTTCATCCTGGGAATGGAAATTGGACCGGTACATTGGTTAATGCCCTTATTTACCACTGTGGGAATAGTTTATCTGGTATAGGTGGTGTTAAACGCCCTGGCATTGTCCATCGTCTTGATAAAAATACAAGCGGTGTTATGGTTGTTGCAAAAAATGATCTAGCTCATAAAAGTCTCAGTGCTCAATTTTCTGATCATGGACGTACCTGCGCATTAGATCGACGCTACCATGCCTTGATTTGGGGAACACCTCAGCGCAATGTCTGGACAATTGATGCATCACTTGGCCGTTCGCCCCATAACCGGACAAAGCAAGCTGTCATCCATAACCAAAACCCTTATGCTCGTCATGCTGTTACACATGTTTCTCTGCTTGAAAAATATGGCTCTCATGCAGACTCAACATCTTTTGCTAGCCTTCTGGAATGTCGCTTAGAAACTGGACGCACCCATCAAATCCGTGTTCATATGACTCATATGGGGCATCCACTCATAGGCGATACAGTTTATGGAAACGCTTTTAAAACAAAATCAAACACATTCAACCCCACTATTAGAAATGCAATCGATCAATTCAACCGACATGCACTCCATGCTGCAAGTCTTACTTTTGAACATCCTTCTACCGGTAAAGTTATGTCGTTTTCCGCACCACTGCCTCAAGATATGGCTAAACTTATTAAGCTTTTTAAAAAAATGAATTGAAACTTTTCCCCTTCTCAAGATTTCACAATAAAATATCTTTTTTTGAACAAAATTGAAAAATATGCTAGAGTGAGGTTATGAGGATAGTTAGCTATCTAAAACATAGAATTTGCCTTATCAGGGAATTCAGATGAAAGGAGGGTGCTATATGGCCCATATGAATTTATTATCAGTAATGACAGGTGATGGTGGTTTAAACCGTTACTTGGAAGAAGTGCGTCGTTTTCCAATGCTTGAGCCAAAAGAAGAATATATGTTAGCTCAGCGTTACCGTGAGCATAATGATCTAAAAGCTGCGCATAGGCTAGTAACCAGCCATTTGCGTCTCGTAGCTAAAATCGCGATGGGATATCGGGGCTACGGACTTCCCATTGGGGAAGTCATTTCAGAAGGCAATGTTGGACTCATGCAAGCTGTTAAACGTTTCGAACCAGAGCGGGGTTTTCGTCTTGCAACCTATGCAATATGGTGGATTAAAGCGTCAATCCAAGAATATGTATTGCGCTCTTGGAGTTTGGTGAAAATGGGGACAACAGCTAATCAAAAGCGCTTGTTTTTCAACCTTCGTAAGTTAAAAAGTAAACTTCAAGCACTTGATAGTGGCGATCTCAATGCAGAACAAGTGAAAGAAATTGCAACCCAGTTGAATGTCACAGAAGATGAAGTTGTATCAATGAATCGTAGGCTTGGTGGTGACACTTCACTCAACGCACCAATTCGGACAAAAGAAGGAGAAAACAGCGAGTTACAAGATTGGTTGGTGGATGAATCTAACGATCAAGAACAAATTTTAATTGAAAAAAGTGAATTAGAAAATCGCCGTTCCATGCTCATAAATGCCATGGACAATCTCAATGAACGCGAAAAACGTATATTCAAAGCGCGTCGTTTAAATGATGTACCACTAACCCTAGAAGAACTCTCTGGTGAATTTAATATTAGTCGAGAACGAGTAAGACAAATTGAAATGCGTGCATTTGAAAAAGTACAAAACTCTATCAAAGATTCTACTTTATCTCAAAGTCAAGTGTAAAACCTAGAGTTAAGTATAAAGCCAATGGTTTGCACATTCTTTAAATGTGAAAATGAAAAAAAGCATGCCTTGGCTTTATACTTGTAAATTAGTCTATCGAATTCTTTACGTTATTGATATGTAAAGATTTAGTGAGTGTATTTGGTATATAATTGATAAAGACGGTCGTGGAAAATTCTTCACAGCCGTTTATTTTTTTGCATCTATGTTTTATTTTTTTGACCAAGAACTGTTAACTTATCTTGTTGTGCAAGCCATTGTCCAATAACTTCATTAAAAATAGACTTACCTGTTGGTCCTTTTGCAAAGGTTAATTCACTTATACGCCCATTTTTATCCGTTAACACCAAACGCATCCAATCTAATTCTCGCATCAATTGTAAATTTCGATCAAGAAATGGATGATTACCACTCAATGCGACAAGAAAAAAGTCATCGTTAATCTTTGCAGCAATGGTTCTTGTTAAAGCCTGTCCAATGGATTGTTCACTTGCTTTAAAGGTTAATGCTTGAACATTGCTTATAGCTTTACCTGAAAATTTATCCGAAAGAATAAAAATAAGGTCCATAATATATGAAGCAGGAAATGACTGATCGGTATTACGACGTAAAATTAACCGCAATGATATCCCTTCATCAGGAATTGTTATATCACCTTGTATAGTTGTTTCTTCTGGAGACCCCTTCACTTGAGACTCTTTTATAAGCGTCCAGCGAGCACTTCCCGTTGCTATCTTTTCTGCATCATAATTTGTACGTGCTTGATAGAAAACAGCTTCACCTGATTTTTCAAGCGATTGCAAATTGCTATCAACAACTGTTGAGAGTACTTCTTCATCCGAAGAATCTATCGCTTGTTTTAAACCAACATCAATTTCACTTCCATCCTCTAATAAGCGTTGTGTTAACTTTCTCTTAATTGGAAATGCCTTTGGTACTCTGTGAGAAGCTTGAAGATTTTCTTCTAAAAACTGATAATCATTTGATACAAATACACGCTCACCAACAAAAAAAATACCAACAATTAAAACAACAAAACTAACAACAAAAACAGCACTTATCACAATACGCCTTTGCACTAACGATTTATTAGCACGACGTAAAGCCTGAGAAAAAATGTGCGAAACAATATGCGGATTATCTTCCTGCGAAGGAGAAATCTTTAACACACTGCTATTAACATGCTGAGAAGGCACATCAGCCTCCATATTAACAGGCTCTGCATCTGGTATATCTGATACACAAAGCTCAACAAATACCTTGTTATCCTTTGAACGTGTAACAAAATCCTGCTTTCTTTTTATGTTTACCTCTGACAATTCATTATTCTTTGGTAATATAGTTTTTTTTGTAACTTTCTTATCTTCATTTATATTTGTGGGATTCCACCCAATAACTGAAGAAAGCCGTTTCTTTTCAACTGCTAAATATTCTCCTTCAACAGTTGCAATAGAACTTTGAAGAATCTTTCTTTGTTCATCCGCTATTGCTTGTGGTATTTTTGCTGTTACAAATTGATGTTCTAGTGTTTCGGTAGCCCGCTTATAAATCCGCTTACGCACTTGTGGTGTAATATTATTTTGTGCATTAATTGTCTTTTTTAAGATTCCAACGAAATCTACCATTTCCTCTATAATCTCTCTTAAACTGAGAAAAAATCAATAGTAAAGCCAAAAAACTTTATTTTAGCCTTCTAAATTGGTTGCCATTTAATATTGGTACAACATAATGTAAAATGAATATGAAAAATAAACAATGCTATTTTGCACCTTTCTCTTACGTGCTCTTAAAAACTTTTTTTGTAAAAAGATACAAAAATGAACAGAGAACATATATAGAAATCTAAAAACAATAATCAATTAACAAAGGGATCCGTAATAAGAATAGTATCTTCACGCTCTGGACTTGTGGATAATAAAGCCACTTTTGTATTAATCAGTTCTTCAATATAGCGTATATATTTAATAGCCTGCACTGGTAAATCTTCCCACCTCAATGCATGTGCTGTTTCTTTCTTCCAACCTTCTAATGTTGCATAAATAGGCTTCACCCGATCCTGAGCTCCCATGGAAGAAGGTAAATAATCAATCCTTTTACCATCAAGCTCATAACCAATACAAATTTTTATTTCATCCAAACCATCTAAAACATCAAGTTTTGTCAATGCTATACCTTGAACACCGCAAATTGTTACCATCTGACGTACTAAGACAGCATCAAACCAACCACATCGACGCTTTCGACCCGTTACAACACCAAATTCATGTCCACGCACTCCCAGAAATTCACCAATATCATTTATCTGCTCTGTCGGGAACGGCCCTTCTCCAACGCGTGTAGTATAAGCTTTTGCAATACCCAAAACATAATGGATTGCATCAGGTCCCATCCCCGAACCTGTACATGCTTGCCCAGCAACTGTATTAGATGACGTTACATAAGGATAAGTTCCAAAATCATTATCTAATAAAGCACCTTGCGCACCTTCAAAAAGAATGTGTTTACCTCCTCGATAACCTTCATCTAAAAGACGCCACGTACAATCCATAAAGGGCAAAATTTTATCCGCAACTTGCATCAATTCATCATAAAGCGCTTGAGAATCAATCTCTGCAACACCCATCCCACGACGCAAAGCATTATGATGCCTCAAAAGCCGCTCAATCTTAGCCATAAGTGTATCTTTTTCTGCTAAATCCATCACTCGGATAGCACGACGTCCCACCTTATCTTCATAAGCCGGTCCAATACCGCGCTTTGTTGTACCAATCTTTAAACCAGATAAACCGCTTTCTCGAATTGCATCAAGATCACGATGCAACGAAAGAATCAAAGGAGCATTTTCAGCAATACGCAAAATTTCTGGTGTGATTTTTACACCCTGATTACATAGTTTTTTTACTTCTGCAACAAAATGATGAGGGTCAACAACAACACCATTACCAATAATTGATAACTTGCCACGCACTAAACCAGACGGTAAAAGTGATAATTTATAACTGACTCCATCAACAACCAATGTGTGGCCAGCATTATGCCCCCCCTGATATCTCACCACGATATCTGCTCGCTCAGACAACCAATCTACAATTTTACCTTTGCCTTCATCACCCCATTGTGTACCGACAACAACTACATTGGCCATAACTTTCTCCGTCGTGTTTAGTCAAAAAAACCAGCATTCAAAAACAAACACTTCTTTATAACGAAACCTTAGAGCAAGTGCGACTCTTCATTTCAGATTTTTCTCAATCTTCAAGTGATTAAATTTTCAAATTTATGATAATAAAGATAAGCAAATACCAAAATATTTTAAATCTGTCATTTTTGCTACAAAAAGTAAAAAAATAGAGATTTCAATTTGTGCGTATCCAACACCTGACAGAGCATTTATTCCTCCTCTTAATCTTTTACAATTCATGTTAATCTTTTACAATTCATGTAATATTTAGAGGCTGTTTGTCTGATACAAGAATACGAAAGATCATCATAATCTCTCGTATCCTTTTTCTGTTTAAAAACACCCTGTGAAAATCACCAGTAATTATTTAAAGCTGTGCTTTTTCAACTTGGAACGCCCACTCAAGCCATTGTGTTAAAATTTCAAGATCGGAAGCCTCAATTGTTATACCCGCCCAAATTCGAAGACCAGGAGGAGCATCGCGATACGAACCGATATCATAAGCAACCCCTTCCTCATCAAGACGCTTCACAACCGCTTTTATAAAAGATACTCGCTTTTCCGTATCCAAAGCAGTAATCACTGGATCCACAATATCTAAACAAATAGCGGTGTTAGAACGCACTTCAGGATCTTTTGCCAAATATTCTAACCATGGCGTTTTGCGAACAAAAGCATCAAGTACAGAAAAATTTTTCTCAACCCGTGCTCTTAATGCCGCTGCACCTCCTAGAGATTTTGCCCACTTCAACCCATCAAGGAAATCCTCAACACAAAGCATAGAAGGTGTATTGATGATCTTTCCTTTAAAAATATCTTCGTTCAATTTTCCATTTTTTGTCATATAGAAAAGTTGGGGCATAGGCCAAGCTGGAACATGATTCTCAAGCCTCTCAACAGCACGAGGACTTAAAATCACCATACCATGTGCAGCCTCGCCTCCCAAAACTTTCTGCCATGAAAAAGTAACAACATCTAATTTTGAAAAATCAAGATATTGCGCAAAAGCTGCCGATGTTGCATCACAAATGGTCAATCCAGCCCGCTTATGCGGAATGAAATCTGCATTAGGAATACGCACACCAGAAGTTGTCCCATTCCATGTAAAAACAACATCCCGATCAAAGTCAAGTTGTGTTAAATCTGGTATTTCACCATAAGGAGCTTCAAAACGACGCACATCAGAAAGCTTTAATTGCTCGACAACATCTTTATTCCACCCAAACCCAAAACTTTCCCACGCTGCCATATCAATGCCACGCTCACCTAATAGAGACCATAGAGCAGCCTCAACAGCACCGGTATCTGATCCTGGCATAATTCCTATACGATGATCAGAAGGAACCTCAAGAATCTCACGGGTTAAATTAACAACTTCAGCAAGTTTTAATTCTGCTTCTCTAGATCTATGTGAACGCCCAACTAATGCATTTTTAAGAACATCAAGAGTCCAACCAGGCCGTTTGCTACAAGGACCTGAAGAAAAATTAGTATTATTGGGACGATTACTTGGTTTTTGTAACATTATCATTATTTCTCCCCTTTTAGATGTTTTTCTTTCTTTATAAAGAAAAACAAATTATTATAAAGACTAATCAATAATCTTTTTAGAAAAAAGTCAAAAATATTGTCTATTATTGCGTATGCTTAAAATTCACGGAAACTTTATAAAAAATCTTTCTTAATCATGCCTCTCGATTGATTCTTTTAATTTTTTTTCGTATCATCACCACAATAAGACAGCATTCTAATAACAATACACTAAACTATCCAATATACCTATCAAATTTATTTTATGATAAAGATTCATTGATAACGCTCTAGAATAGGGAGATAAACTTATTAAAAAATCAATTATTTTTCTTTTGATGACTGGACAGAGAAAATTTTAATGTTATAACCGCAAACGCTTTATATTTTTTATGAAGCATGCCCAGATAGCTCAGTTGGTAGAGCAGCGGACTGAAAATCCGCGTGTCCGTGGTTCGAATCCGCGTCTGGGCACCACTTTTTGTGTTTAGCATATTGAAATATATAGATTTTTTCTTTAAATAGCCATTTTCAGACCACCTTTTAGACCACCTTCTACAGTTTATATAATTTTACCTAATTTGTTCTTATTTGCTCCTTATTTTTCTTTGGAGTGAAGGCTAAGATCTCTTTTTTTCTCCATCTCACTGCTCTCCCTAGCTTATATGGCTCCGGAAACAACCCCTGAAGCACCCAATTGCGAATCGTTGTTGTGGATACACTAAAAAGCTGTGCACACTCACGTGTCGTTACATATCTATCTCCATCATCAAATATCATCTCATTACCTTTCTCTTTTTTATATTAATTAAATGGGCGGGGGTGCTGGGAGGCATGTGGAGCACTCCAGTTTTTAAAAATCTGCAAGTTTATTTTTTAGATGTGCTTAATTTCATATTTCCAATCAGGTAATTGAGTGAGAGCTAATGCGAGTTATCCTCTGTGACACATGCATACATTGGCTTCAAAACAGGTGATTGCAACGCGCTTTTTGTTTAAAAATATTTGATATAATTTGTTTATTGCACAAGAATTATTCTTGAGAGTTGTATTTTGATAATCTTCAAAAAGGCGGTCATAATCTTTTTGTGTTTTCAAATTTCTTCGTTTTTCAGAGGCAATTCCAAGTTCAGGCATATGCATATATTCAATATCAATGTTGTTTACAGCTTGCTCTAATTGTCTTTTCGAAAATCCGTGTTTTCTACTTATTGGATTTTTACGAACATCACATAAAGTTTTGATATTGTTTTCTATGAGACAACTAAGATAATTCTCAAGGGACCTACCTTCATAGCCAATGGTAAAAAAACAAAATTCCTCATCTTTAGCAGGCTGTATGATAATATGTTTAGTGTTACACACGTTTAATTTCCTTGGTAAATGGGTGGGAGTGCTGGGAGGAGAGAGCACCCCCATAGGTTTAAGCAGCTTTTGCCAAAATCTTTTGCATCTCTTGTTCTATTTCCCCTAAAAAGATTTCGACCGCTTTATTGATCTCTTCAATGTGTTTCTCATCACGGAGGACGCGTTTGATTTTCATTCTCAAACCAGTAGATTTGCCTACAAAGTTTGGATTATAGCTCATGAAATCACACCATTTGCGTCCAGTGCATGCCATTTGGAATTGCATCTGTGCGATATATTCAGGCTTGATTTCGTCATAAATAAAAAAACGCAAATGCGTGGTTGATTGTGGACATTTGACTTCTATTAAACCGTCCTCTCCAATCAACCCATCAGGACTAGCCCCCGCCATTTTCATTTTTGGGTGTGGGATAAACCCGCATCTTATGACATTGGTGTCATAAATGAATTCATATTCTCTCAAGGCATTCTCTTCATGTTCAATGCCCCATTGCATAGCAGGTGTTGTATAAGATTGGCTTATTTCCCCTATTAAGCGTTCTGTCATGAGTTTCGTTTTGTAATCTTCATATTTGCTTGTAGGCAAACCTTTTGCTGTCTTACTGAGTACGTTGTAAACGTTTGAAGCAGTGACTTTACCCAAGCGCGCTTGAAACCATTCTGCTGTTCTTTGTTCCATCTCACACCGCCGTTCCCTGTTCGTGTGGCGTTTCTATATCGGCATCTTGTATAGTAGAATCTGTTTCTGCCTTTTGCCTGTTTTGTTTATCTTTCAAAAGATGTAATACCGTTTGTGCTTGTCCTTCAGACATATCGTCGAGCTTTTTGACGTTGACATAAGCAAGTATTTTTTCTTCTTCTGTTTGGGTTTGTACGACAAGTCTTCTGATTTCATTGATCTGTTGTGGAAAAGCCTTTTTAATAGGTGTGTTCCCATCCGTATCGTCATCTTCACTCACGACATTAAGAAGCATACCTAACAGATATCTGCGTGCGTATGTGATTGCAGAACCAACCGATTGTATATTTGATTTGCATCCTTTAGTGTCATAAGGAAACTTTCCTTCTGTTGAGATTTTATTTCCAGACGGATGCGTCAAAGTCATTTCTATAATTATATTGTCTGAACTCTGTTCTTTGATACGAGAAAACAAAGCAAATCGGTGTTTTGCAAGAGTGTTTTTTACAGCATCAATGTACTGGTCAAGGGTTGCATATTGGCTGTTTGTATGGGTGTTTGTAGAGTTTTTTTGTATTTTTTGATATTCTATTTGCATATTCGAAAGATCACAGGCAAATCTTTCGTAGTTTTGTCGTTCTATTTCTTTTTCTCGTAAGGCAATGAGACGCTCGAGACGGTCCATATCGACGTCATTTTCTAAGGCTCTATTTAAAATACGTTCCATAGCAGTTTGTTTAACCGCTAAGTGATGCGTTTCTTCAATTTCTGTTAGGTTAGTGTTTTGTTCACTCATCTTGATTTCCTCCTATTTGAGCGCAATTCCCCCGTGGCGTGAATCACGCATGTGTTAAAAGTTGGTTTGGTTGTTAGAGTTTGGATTTTATAGGCTGCATTATGTCTTCAGAAATTATGGTATCTACATAAGG
>NZ_JBHIRE010000011.1:0-81710 GCF_042196885.1 Bartonella sp. AA86SXKL
GTTTTGCTATTCGTGAAGGTGGTCGTACTGTTGGTGCCGGTATCGTCTCTAAGATCATTGAATAAATAATGCTTGTTAAAGGGGTGTTAAAAGTGTTTTAGTTTTGAGAGTTAGGGGTATAGCTCAGTTGGTAGAGCGGCGGTCTCCAAAACCGCAGGTCGCGGGTTCAAGTCCTGCTGCCCCTGCCAAAGGGGGTACATATAAGGGAGTGGATTTTGCTGCCTTTTTCGCTTTTTTTGATATGGGGCTTGTTTTTTTGTGTGTGAAACGGTATTGAATAGAAAGTAAGGAAATTGCATAAGTCTGAAAGTTGGCTTTTGCATTTTTTTCCTGTTTATTTTATTCTATAAAACACAATAGGACTAGAGAGAGTATAGTGTGACGATGGCATCTAAAACCAATCCGATTACCTTTTTGAAGCAGGTTTATGCAGAAACAATTAAAGTGAAATGGCCTACACGTCGTGAGACGGTTATTTCTACTATTATGGTTTTGTTGGTAACTGCATTGGCTTCAGCTTTCTTTTTTATTGTGGATCAGGTTATGCATTTTGGTGTTTGGCGGGTTATTGATCTTCTGAAATATCTTTTTAGTTGAGAATGTAAGGAAGTGTGACTGTGGCAGCTCGTTGGTATATTGTTCAGGCATATTCAAACTTTGAAAAGAAAGTAGCGGAAGCTATTGATAAGGAGGCAAAGCAAAAGGGACTTGATCATCTTTTTGAAAAGATTTTTGTTCCAACAGAGCGTGTTGTAGAGGTTCGTCGTGGACGCAAAGTTGATACTGAGCGAAAATTTTTTCCTGGTTATGTTCTTGTTCGTGCTGAGTTAACAGATGAAGTTTATCATCTTATTAAGAATACGCCTAAAGTGACAGGTTTTTTAGGATCAGATGCGCGTCCTGTTCCCATTTCTGATCGAGAGGTTGAGCAAATTCTCAAACAAGTTCAGGAAAGGGTTGAGTCTCCAAAGTCTTCTGTATTGTTTGAGGTTGGAGAGCAAGTTCGCGTTGCTGATGGTCCTTTTGTTTCGTTTAATGGAATTGTTCAAGAGGTTGAAGAAGAGCGCTCTCGTCTTAAGGTTGAAGTGCTTATTTTTGGGCGTCCTACGCCTGTTGATTTGGAATTTAGTCAGGTTGAAAAACTCTGATTAAACTTAGAGTAGTTTTAATTACTTTAAGGAAGGAGTGGGAGGTGATTTATAGCTTTTGTCGGCTTAATGATCCGAACCACGTGACTGCAAGCGGGTAACGGGCAAGATGAATTGTCAGTATACCAGTAAAATTAAAGGCAGATTGTTATGGCAAAAAAAAGTATAGGTCAGCTTAAGTTGCAGGTCCCTGCAGGAGCTGCTACTCCATCTCCACCGATTGGTCCAGCTCTTGGGCAGCGTGGTATTAATATCATGGAATTTTGTAAGGCGTTTAATGCAGCGACACAAGAAATGGAAAAGGGGGCACCGATTCCAGTTGTTATTACGTATTACCAAGATAAATCTTTCACATTTTCTCTCAAGACGCCTCCTGTATCATTCTTTTTAAAGAAGGAAGCAAACCTGAAATCTGGCTCAAAAGAGCCTGGTAAAGTGTCTGTAGGAAGCATTTCTCGCGATAAAATTCGTTCGATTGCGGAATCAAAGATGAAAGATCTTAATGCGAATGACATTGAGGCAGCAATGCGTATGGTTGAAGGTTCTGCTCGCTCGATGGGCTTGGAAGTGGTGGGCTAATATTATGGCAAAAGTAGCAAAAAGAATAAAAAATATCCGAAAAGATATTGATTTTAATGAACTTTACGCTTTAAAAGATGCCGTTTCAATGGTTAAGGAGCGTGCTGTTGCTAAGTTTGATGAAACAATCGAAATTTCAATGAACTTGGGTGTTGATCCTCGTCATGCTGATCAAATGGTTCGAGGCGTTGCTCATTTGCCTAATGGAACAGGGAGAAATATTCGTGTTGCCGTTTTTGCTCGTGGGGATAAGGCTGAGGAAGCTAAGGCGGCAGGAGCTGATATTGTGGGTGCCGAAGATTTATTTGAAAGCGTTAATAGAGGGACTATAGATTTTGATCGTTGTATTGCAACGCCAGACATGATGCCTCTTGTTGGTCGTCTTGGTAAGATTCTTGGTCCACGGAGTTTGATGCCGAATCCGAAAGTTGGTACTGTAACACTTGATGTCGCCGGTGCTGTCAAAGCTTCTAAAGGTGGTGCTGTTGAGTTTCGTGTGGAAAAAGCTGGTATTGTGCATGCTGGTATTGGTAAGGCTTCTTTTGGTGTTGAAAAAATCGTAGAAAATATAAAAGCCTTTGCAAGTGCAGTTATTAAAGCCAAACCACAAGGTGCAAAAGGTGAGTATATTAAGCGCGTTGCTGTTTCGTCGACTATGGGAATTGGTGTTAAAGTTGATCCAGCAACGGTTCGTTCAGAGCTAGTATAAGCTGATTTATAATTTTGTTTTGGGGTATGGGAATATCAAAATTGTATTTAAAATGCTGATTTTGATCAGCTCGCTATCTAAGCTTTATAGGGCTTAGGTTGTACCGGGAGAAATTCCGGAATATCCTGTCCGAGATTGTAGGTGATGCTTTTAAGTATCTTAATCAAAAAAAACCTGCATGAGACTGGGGTAAAAACTGAGAGTTAAAAGACTTAAAGGGTTTGAGCCAAGGTTGCCTTTGAACGCTGTGCGTGAAAAAGGGGACAGGATCCTCATCGGTGACATGAAGTGTTTTATGTTATCAAAGGTAACCAACAGGTTTGTTTTAAGCAAATCTGTTAAATGGAGAGAGACAGTGAATAGAGCGGAAAAACGCGAATTTGTTACATGGCTTAACGAGGCTTTTCGGAAGTCTGGTTCTGTTGTTGTTGCACATTATTCCGGTCTGACAGTTTCACAGATGAATGATTTGCGTTCGAAAATGGGTGAAGCTGGCGGTGCCGTTAAGGTCGCCAAAAACCGTCTTGCTAAAATCGCTCTTCAGGGCACGGAATCTGAATCGATAGTGGGTTTGTTTACTGGACAAACACTTATTGCTTATTCAGAAGATCCAATCACAGCACCGAAAGTTGCTGTTGATTTTGCGAAAAGCAATGACAAATTTGTCATACTTGGCGGTTCAATGGGTGCAACAAGTTTAACTGTAGATGCTGTGAAGTCATTGGCTTCATTGCCTTCATTAAACGAGTTGCGTGCAAAACTTGTGGGTATGATTTCTACCCCTGCGACCCGTATTGCACAGGTTGTTAATGCCCCTGCTGGTCAGGTTGCACGTGTCATTGGAGCATATGCTCAGGAGGATAAGGCGGCTTAAGGCTGTTTGTATTCACGTTTATGGAAGAGCTTTAATGCTTTTCTGTTTTTTTGAATAAGATTTAATAATGGTTAAAATCTTTTAATTGAAGGAATTTAAAAATGGCTGATCTAGAGAAGATCGTAGAAGACCTTTCTAATCTAACCCTTTTGGAAGCCGCTGAGCTTTCTAAGTTACTTGAAGAAAAGTGGGGAGTTTCGGCTGCTGCTCCTGTAGCTGTCGCTGCTGTTGCTGGTGCTGCTGCTCCAGCTGCTGAAGAAAAAACAGAATTTGATGTTATTCTTGTTGAAGGTGGCGCACAAAAAATTAATGTTATTAAGGAAGTTCGTGCTCTTACTGGACTTGGTCTTAAAGAAGCTAAAGATCTGGTTGAAGGTGCACCTAAGCCTATTAAAGAGGCTGCTTCTAAAGAAGAAGCAGAAAAAATTAAATCTCAACTTGAAGCTGCCGGTGCTAAGGTGGAACTTAAGTAAATTTAATTTTATCGGCGGGCATTTATGTTCGCCGATTTTCTTTCTCTTAATACAAAGAGGGAAAATAATGAGTAAAAAACCTTTTCCCAATGGTTTCGTAACAGGAATGGGATAGGTTTGGATTACTTACCCCTTCATCATAGAGTCAAAGAGATAAATGGCTTATGTTGGTGGGGAAAGTTAATGATGCTCATTATTGAGTGTCAAGTGAACTGGTCTGCATATGCAGGTTAATGGTATAAGGCTTTCAAGGTTGGTCTACCTTGAAGAGTAAAGATCAAGGAGCGACGATGGCTCAGACTCACGCAATGATGTCTCAATTCAATGGTCGTAAGCGCGTACGGAAATTTTTTGGTAAGATTCCTGAAGTAGCAGAAATGCCGAATCTTATTGAGGTTCAAAAAGCCTCATACGATCAATTTCTCATGGTTGAGGAACCGAAAGGTGGACGACCAGATGAAGGTTTGCAAGCTGTTTTTAAATCGGTTTTTCCTATTTCAGATTTTTCCGGTACAGCTATGCTTGAGTTTGTAGGTTATGAATTTGATTTACCAAAATTTGATGTTGAAGAGTGCCGTCAACGTGATTTAACTTATGCTGCCCCATTAAAGGTCATATTGCGTTTGATTGTTTTTGATGTTGATGAGGATACTGGCTCCAAAGATATCAAAGACATTAAAGAGCAAGGCGTTTATATGGGTGATATGCCTTTAATGACGACGAATGGTACCTTTATTGTTAATGGTACGGAGCGTGTTATTGTTTCTCAGATGCATCGTTCTCCTGGTGTCTTTTTTGACCATGATAAAGGAAAGTCCCATTCATCAGGAAAGCTTCTTTTTGCTGCTCGTGTTATTCCGTATCGAGGTTCTTGGCTTGATATTGAGTTTGATGCTAAGGACATCATTTATGCGCGTATTGATCGACGGCGCAAGATTCCTGTTACTAGTCTTTTGATGGCATTAGGTATGGATGCGTCGGATATTTTATCGACGTTTTATGATAAAGTGACTTATGAGCGTGATGGAGAAGGATGGCGAGTTCCTTATTCTGTGGATCGCTTTAAAGGAATGAAGCTCATTTCTGACCTTATAGATGCAGATAGTGGTGAAGTCGTTGCGGAGGCTGGTAAAAAATTAACAGTTCGTACTGCGAAGTCTTTGGTAGAAAAAGGACTTAAAGCGGTTAAAGTTAGTGAAGATGATTTATTAGGTTGTTATCTAGCCGAAGATATCGTCAATTACGAAACAGGTGAAATCTACCTTGAAGCTGGTGATGAAATTGACGAAAAAGTATTAAAAATTCTGCTCGATGTTAGTGCTGATCAAGTCAATATTCTTGATATTGATCACATGAATATTGGCGCTTACATCCGCAATACTTTGAAGGTGGATAAAAATGAAAGTCGGCAGGATGCGTTATTTGATATTTACCGGGTGATGCGTCCAGGTGAACCTCCAACAATCGATACAGCAGAAGCAATGTTCCATTCATTGTTTTTTGATCCAGAGCGTTATGATCTTTCAGCTGTCGGGCGTGTTAAGATGAATTTACGTATGGATCTTGATTGTCCAGACACAGTTCGTATTTTACGCCAAGAGGATATTCTTGCTGTTGTTAAGATGTTGGTTGAATTGCGTGATGGACGTGGTGAAATTGATGATATTGATAATCTTGGCAACCGTCGCGTTCGTTCCGTTGGGGAGTTGATGGAAAATCAATATCGCATTGGTCTTCTTCGTATGGAGCGTGCGATAAAAGAGCGTATGTCATCGGTTGAAATTGATACAGTTATGCCACAGGATTTAATCAATGCAAAGCCTGCGGCAGCAGCGGTCCGTGAATTTTTTGGGTCTTCACAATTGTCGCAGTTTATGGATCAAACCAATCCATTGTCAGAAATTACCCATAAGCGCCGTCTTTCTGCTCTTGGTCCAGGTGGTTTGACTCGTGAACGTGCGGGTTTTGAAGTCCGTGACGTACATCCTACGCATTATGGTCGTATTTGTCCGATTGAAACACCAGAAGGCCCCAATATTGGTCTGATTAACTCCTTAGCAACATTTGCGCGAGTTAACAAATATGGCTTTATTGAAAGCCCATATCGAAAAATTATTGATGGGAAAGTCACAAAAGAAGTTATTTATCTTTCAGCGATGGAAGAAGCAAAGCATTATGTCGCTCAGGCTAATTCTTCATTAGATAACGAAGGTCGTTTTATAGAAGAGTTTGTTGTTTGCCGTCATGCTGGTGAAGTTTTAATGGCGCCGCGTGATCATGTTGATTTGATGGATGTTTCACCAAAACAGTTGGTTTCAGTTGCAGCAGCGCTTATTCCTTTTTTGGAAAATGATGATGCGAATCGTGCGCTTATGGGATCGAACATGCAGCGTCAAGCAGTTCCTCTTGTACGCGCTGAAGCGCCATTTGTTGGGACGGGAATGGAATCTATTGTTGCGCGCGATTCAGGAGCTGCTGTAAGTGCAAAACGTAGTGGTGTTGTTGATCAAGTCGATGCTACCCGTATTGTTATCCGTGCAACAGAAGATTTAGATCCTTCAAAATCAGGCGTTGATATTTACCGCTTACAGAAATTTCAGCGTTCTAATCAGTCCACTTGTATTAATCAGCGTCCTCTTGTACATGTCGGTGATAGGGTAGAGAAAGGTGATATCATTGCAGATGGTCCATCCACGGATCTTGGTGATTTGGCTCTTGGGCGGAATGTTCTCGTAGCCTTTATGCCTTGGAATGGATACAATTATGAAGATTCTATTTTGTTATCCGAGCGCATTGTTGCTGATGATGTGTTTACTTCAATTCATATTGAGGAATTTGAAGTTGCGGCACGCGATACAAAACTTGGACCTGAGGAAATTACGCGCGACATTCCTAATGTTGCGGAAGAAGCGTTAAGAAATCTTGATGAAGCTGGCATTATTTATATTGGTGCTGAAGTTCAACCAGGTGATATTTTAGTTGGAAAGATTACCCCGAAAGGTGAAAGTCCCATGACGCCGGAAGAAAAGCTTCTGCGTGCAATTTTTGGGGAAAAGGCATCCGATGTTCGTGATACTTCTATGCGTATGCCTCCTGGGACTTTTGGTACTGTTGTTGAAGTTCGCGTTTTTAATCGCCATGGCGTGGAAAAAGATGAACGTGCGATGGCAATTGAGCGTGAAGAAATTGAGCGTTTAGCAAAAGACCGTGATGATGAACAGTCTATTCTTGATCGCAATGTTTATGCGCGCCTCACCGATATGTTGACAGGTAAAGTTGCTGTAGAAGGTCCGAAAGGCTTTTCGGGCAGCAAAAAGCTTGATAGTACAGTAATGGGGCATTATCCACGATCCCAGTGGTGGCAATTTGCTGTTGAGGATGAAAAGCTTCAAAATGAAATTGAAGCTTTGCGCAAGCAATATGATGAATCAAAAGAAGCATTACAACGTCGCTTTATGGATAAGGTTGAAAAGGTCCAAAGAGGTGATGAAATGCCTCCTGGTGTCATGAAAATGGTGAAGGTTTTTGTGGCTGTGAAGCGCAAAATCCAACCAGGTGACAAGATGGCGGGACGTCACGGGAATAAGGGTGTTGTTTCACGTATTCTTCCCGTAGAAGATATGCCATTTCTTGAAGATGGGACCCATGCTGATATCGTCTTGAATCCGCTTGGTGTGCCTAGTCGTATGAATGTTGGACAAATTCTTGAAACGCATCTTGGTTGGGCATGTGCGGGGATGGGCAAGAAGATTGGTGCTTTGTTAGAGTTATATCAAGAGACTGGGGATATATTGCCGTTGCGTCAGCGTATTGAAAATCTTATGCCTGATGATAATCATAATGAACCAGTTCGTCAGTATGATAATGAAAGCCTTTACAAATTGGCATTGCAGATGAAGAAAGGGGTTTCAATTGCAACGCCTGTTTTTGATGGAGCACATGAGTCTGATATTAACATGATGCTGGAAGACGCAGGCTTAGATAGTTCAGGGCAGGTTACGCTTTATGATGGTCGTACTGGGGAGCCTTTTGATCGTCCAGTAACGGTGGGATATATTTACATGTTGAAATTGCATCACCTTGTTGATGATAAGATTCATGCACGTTCTATTGGTCCCTATTCACTTGTTACGCAGCAGCCATTAGGAGGTAAGGCACAATTTGGTGGTCAGCGTTTTGGTGAAATGGAGGTTTGGGCACTTGAAGCTTATGGTGCTGCATACACTTTGCAGGAGATGCTAACAGTAAAATCAGATGATGTGGCTGGTCGAACAAAAGTCTATGAGGCAATTGTGCGTGGTGATGATACATTTGAGGCAGGTATACCCGAAAGCTTTAATGTGTTGGTAAAAGAAATGCGCTCACTTGCTCTTAATGTGGAGCTTGATGATGCGCGTGAACTTATTGCACAGCGGGCATTGTCTGATACGGCAGAATAATAATTCAAGGAGCGCACTAGAAAAAGGTGCGCTCTTATTACTTTAAGAGGCTCAATAACCTTATTAAGGCTATACAGGTCATTTTTAAAAGTAAATGTCTTTTAAAGAAGATCTGTTATAAAATAGATGAGATATTACAACAGGTTCTAAGAATCTTTGAAGGAGAACAGCATGAACCACGAGGTCATGAATCTTTTCAATCCTCAAGCGCCAGCGCAGACATTTGACTCTATTCGTATTTCTATTGCGAGTCCTGAGAAAATTTTGTCCTGGTCGTATGGTGAGATTAAGAAGCCTGAGACGATTAATTATCGGACTTTTAAACCAGAGCGTGATGGTCTTTTTTGTGCACGTATATTTGGCCCTATTAAGGACTATGAATGTCTATGTGGCAAATATAAACGCATGAAGTATAAGGGTATTATTTGTGAAAAATGTGGTGTAGAGGTTACTCTTTCCCGCGTACGTCGTGAGCGTATGGGGCATATTGAACTTGCGGCACCCGTTGCGCATATATGGTTTCTTAAATCATTACCAGGTCGTATTTCTACACTTTTAGATTTAACTTTAAAAGATATTGAACGGGTTCTTTATTTTGAGAATTATATTGTAACCGAACCAGGATTGACGTCTCTTAAGCTCCATCAGCTTCTTTCTGAAGAAGAATATATGCTTGCTATTGATGAATTTGGAGAAGATCAGTTTACAGCTATGATTGGCGCTGAAGCTATTTACGAGCTTTTAGCTAGTATGGAGTTAGATAAAATCGCTAATGATTTGCGTCTTGAATTAGCTGAAACAACTTCAGAGTTAAAGCAGAAAAAATTGATTAAACGACTTAAAATCGTTGAAAATTTTCTTGAATCTGGAAATAAGCCAGAGTGGATGATTATGAAAACAATTCCGGTTATTCCACCGGATTTGCGTCCATTGGTTCCGCTTGATGGTGGGCGTTTTGCGACATCAGATCTGAATGATCTTTATCGGCGTGTTATTAATCGTAATAACCGCTTGAAACGGCTGATTGAATTGCGTGCTCCTGGAATTATCGTACGCAATGAAAAGCGTATGGTACAAGAAGCTGTTGATGCATTGTTTGATAATGGACGGCGTGGGCGTGTGATTACTGGAGCCAATAAACGTCCTCTTAAGTCTTTATCAGATATGTTGAAGGGCAAGCAAGGACGTTTTCGTCAGAACTTACTTGGGAAGCGTGTTGATTACTCGGGGCGTTCTGTTATCGTGACGGGTCCTGAATTAAAATTGCATCAATGTGGTCTTCCCAAAAAAATGGCTCTTGAATTATTTAAGCCTTTTATTTATGCGCGGCTTGATGCAAAAGGCTATTCATCAACGGTAAAGCAGGCAAAGAAGCTTGTTGAAAAAGAACATCCAGAAGTTTGGGATATCTTGGATGAGGTTATTCGTGAACACCCTGTTTTACTCAACCGTGCGCCAACATTGCACCGTTTGGGGATTCAGGCTTTTGAACCTATCTTAATTGAAGGCAAAGCTATTCAACTTCATCCACTGGTGTGTACTGCTTTTAATGCAGATTTTGATGGTGATCAGATGGCGGTTCACGTGCCGCTTTCTCTTGAAGCACAGCTTGAAGCCCGTGTTTTGATGATGTCCACCAATAATATTCTTCATCCGGCCAATGGTGCTCCCATTATTGTTCCCTCACAGGATATGGTTCTTGGTCTTTATTATCTTTCAATTGTTTCTGAAAAAGAACCAGGTGAAGGAATGGCCTTTTCTGATATAGGTGAGCTTCATTATGCCTTGGAAAATAAGGTTATAACGCTTCATACGAAGATTAAAGGCCGTGTTAAGAATATGGGGAAGGATGGAAAAGAAGTCTCTAAACTTTATGATACGACACCTGGTCGTTTGATTATCGGTGAGCTTTTGCCAAGAAGTGCGGATATCTCATTTGATATTGTCAATCAAGAGATGACGAAAAAGAACATTTCTAAAATGATTGATCATGTTTATCGGCACTGTGGACAAAAAGAGACGGTTATTTTTTGTGACCGTATTATGCAGCTTGGCTTTTCTTATGCTTGTCGTGCAGGAATTTCATTCGGTAAGGACGATATGGTTATTCCTGATAGTAAGTCGCGTTTAGTCGCAGAAACAGAAGCTTTGGCTAAGGAGTACGAACAGCAATATAATGATGGTTTGATTACACAAGGTGAAAAATACAATAAGGTTGTAGATGCTTGGGGTAAATGTACAGATCGCGTTGCAGATGAAATGATGAAACGTATTCAAGCCGTCGATTTTGATCCTAAAACAGGTCGTCAACGGCCGATGAACTCTATCTATATGATGTCGCACTCTGGTGCTCGTGGTTCTGCTAACCAGATGAGACAATTGGCCGGTATGCGTGGATTAATGGCAAAACCATCGGGTGAAATTATTGAAACACCCATTATTTCCAATTTTAAAGAAGGTCTAACTGTTAATGAATACTTCAATTCCACGCATGGTGCACGTAAAGGACTTGCTGATACTGCGTTAAAGACGGCGAACTCTGGTTATTTAACACGGCGTCTTGTTGATGTTGCACAGGATGCTATTATTTCAGCAGTTGATTGTGGTACCGCAAAAGGGCTTACCATGCAGCCGATTGTTGATGCAGGACAAATTGTTGCCTCCCTTGGGCAAAGAATTCTTGGTCGTACAGCGCTTGTTGATATTCTACATCCTGTCTCTGGAGAGGTTATCCTTGAAGGTGGAGCAATGATTGAGGAAGCTGATGTCGCGAAGATTGAAGCAGCTGGAATTCAATCTGTTCAAATTCGTTCTGCATTAACATGTGAAACACGTCTTGGTGTTTGTGCAAAATGCTATGGTCGTGATTTGGCGCGTGGAACACCTGTTAATCAGGGAGAAGCCGTTGGTGTTATTGCTGCTCAATCCATTGGTGAGCCGGGAACACAGCTTACTATGCGTACTTTCCACTTAGGAGGAACTGCGCAGGTTGTTGATTCATCGTATTTAGAGGCATCTTATGAAGGTAAGGTGGAGATTCGTAATCGTAATGTGGTTCGTAACTCTGAAGGCCATTTGGTTGTTATGGGGCGTAATATGGCTATCCTTATCAAGGATGAGTTAGGAAAAGAGCGCGTTGTACATCGTGTTAGCTATGGTGCTCATATTTTTGTTGATGATGGTGATGTGGTTAAACGTGGCCAACGTATAGCAGAATGGGATCCTTATACACGTCCAATTTTAACGGAAGTTGAAGGCTATGTGGGTTTTGAAGATATGATTGATGGTTTATCTGTCACTGAAACAGCTGATGAATCTACGGGTATTACGAAGCGTTTGGTGATTGATTGGCGCGCTAATCCACGTGGTGCGGATCTTAAACCAGCTATTATTATTCACACGGATAAAGAAGGTGAATCCATTGCTAAATTGTATAAGGGAGGTGAAGCCCGTTATATGATGTCAGTGGAAACTATTCTTTCTGTTGAGCTTGGTGCTCATGTTAAGGCTGGTGATGTTATTGCTCGTTTGCCAATGGAAAGTGCCAAGACGAAAGATATTACGGGTGGTCTTCCTCGTGTGGCTGAGCTTTTTGAAGCGCGTCGTCCAAAGGATCATGCGATTATTGCTGAAGTTAGTGGCACGATTCGATTCGGCCGTGGTTATAAGAATAAACGTCGTATCATTATTGAACCAAATGATGAAACTCTTGAGGCAGTAGAATACTTGATTCCAAAAGGTAAGTTGTTCCATTTCCAAGAAGGCGATCAAATTGAAAAGGGAGATTATATCCTTGATGGTAATCCAGCACCTCATGACATCTTGGCGATTAAGGGGGTTGAAGCTTTGGCATCTTATCTTGTTAATGAGATTCAGGAGGTTTATCGTTTGCAGGGAGTTCTTATTAATGATAAGCACATTGAAGTGATTGTTCGTCAAATGTTGCAAAAAGTTGAAATTACAGAATCTGGAGATTCTGGTTATATTCCAGGTGATAATGTTGATCGTATTGAACTTGATGAAATCAATGATAATTTGATTGCAGAAGGGAAGAAACCTGCATCTGGTAATCCCATTCTTCTTGGAATTACAAAAGCTTCTCTTCAAACGCCTTCTTTCATTTCGGCGGCATCGTTTCAGGAAACAACACGTGTTCTTACTGAAGCAGCAGTTTCTGGTAAAATTGATACTTTGCAAGGACTTAAAGAGAACGTTATTGTCGGTCGTCTTATTCCAGCAGGTACGGGTGGTACAATTTCTCAAATCCGTCGTATTGCTGCAGTTCGTGATGATTTGATTGTAGATGAGCAGCGTAAGTCTAGTAATAACGAAGTGGCTAAGGCTATGTTGACAAATATGACAACCGGGGCCGTTGCTGAATAATTTAAATACAACACCACATAATATAAAAACGTCTGAATAGAAAGTTCAGACGTTTTTTATTTCGAAATGCAGAAGTTGTATATTTTCTTGAAAAATATCAAAAATTATAAGGCGATAGTTATTTTAAACATCTTTAGTAGCTTATTGTTTTGTAATGATGCTTATCTTTCTTGTTGTTTCATTTTAAAGTTTCTTAATTTCTGCAGGCAGTATAGAAAGTTTTTTCCCAAATATGTGAAACTCAAAAATCATATTCAAGGAAAAGAGTTGATTATTTACAAATCAAATAATGATTGATTTTAAACTTTAGGAAAATTTTTAATTGATATCTTCTATAGAGATTTAAAAGGATTTATAATGAAAGATCAATAGTCTTTCTGTAATCTAAAAATAATTGATTTTCTACTATACAATGTTTATGAATGTATTTTCTTCTAAATTAAAATGCAGAAAAGTAGAGATTAAGGTGCTCACTAAGTTTTATAAAAAATAGACATATTTCTTATAACAATGTGATCTATGCAGACAGAATAATAAAATGTACGAATATTATTCAATTGGAAAATTAACACGTGAGTTTTCAATAATAGCTCGAACTTTGCTATGAAGAAGAGGGACTTCTTATCCCTTTTCGGTGTGGAAGTACACGGCTTTATACATAAACGGATCGTCATAAGTTAAAACAAATCCTGTATGCTAACAGAGTAAAATTTTCGTTGTCTGAAATATCTGATATGTTGACAATGGTTGGAAAACCACCTGATGATGAGAAAAAGCTTAAGAAATTAATTGCAGGAATTCATAAAAAACGAACTGATTTAAAGCAGATGCAGCATGATGTTGATGATCTTCTACAGGATTTAGAACGAATTGAAGAGAGTTTTTTTGAGAGCTTAGCGGAGTTGGGGGTTAGTCATTGATTATAAATTTATTTTGTCTTCTTTTAGACAAATTTCTTTCTCTTAAAAGAGATAGATTATACTATCTCTAAGGGGAATATTTACCACTGCGTGAAATGTGTAAGTCATTTAAAGAAATAGAGTGTTTGAAAAAGCTGCAAAGGTATTTTCGCAGTATATTATCCTTGATAAGAAAAAACTATTTTTCATAAAGAAAGTAAAAACAATGACAGTTTCTCCTATGAGTGTTTTTCAATCTATTTTGTCACGAAAGTCAATTCGCGCTTTTACTGATCAGCCAGTTAGTTTGGAAACAATCAAAGAAATCTTAAAACTTGCAGCACGTGCACCATCTGGAACAAATATTCAGCCATGGCAAGTAATTGTGCTTACAGGAAGTGTATTACAGAAAGTAGGGCAAGAGCTTTCACAACTTGTGCTTTCAGGTGTAAAAGGAGAGCGTGAATATAGTTATTATCCACGTCAGTGGCGTGAGCCTTATATTTCAAGGCGTCGAAAAGTTGGTTTGGATCTTTATCAGAGTCTTGGAATTCAAAAAGATGATGAAGAAAAAGTACTTCATCAAAAGGCGCGAAATTTTTTATTTTTTGATGCACCTGTAGGACTCTTATTTACAATGGATCACGACATGGAAATGGGGAGTTGGCTTGATTTGGGTATGTTTATGCAGACCATTATGTTAGCTGCACGTGGATTTGGATTAGATACCTGTCCTCAAGCTGCTTTTGCTGATTATCATAAACAGATTCGTACGCTTTTATCTATTCCTTCTGATCGCCATATTATCTGTGGTATGGCACTTGGTTATCGCGATATGAGTGCTCCAGAAAACAATTTTGAGACAGAACGAGAATCGTTAGAAAAATTTGTACGTTTCATTGAAACATATCCATAAAATATTTTATAAAATTAAGCATACGTTTTGAAGAACTTAGTGCATTATGAAAAATATTTCCGATAAGATTTCTCATCCTTATTGAATTTTAATATTGCATATTAACACTTATTTTACTACGCTTCAAACATTAGGAGTTGTGACTCTAGGGGCATTGTCCGTTTTAAAGGTTGGCTAATGGAAAACACTATAGAAAGAAAGTGTTGGGTGGTAGCAAGACGAGCGACATTCGTGTTTATTGTTGTCATTTTTTTAGTTTATCTCGCAATTTGATTTTAAACGGAAGAAACGTTATGAAAAAGCATATATGCTCAAGCTGTACTATAGTTTAAGGTGATACGTGTTTCTATCTGTTTTTGAACTTTTTAAAATTGGGATTGGTCCTTCTAGCTCACATACGATGGGACCAATGACAGCTGCTAATATGTTTTTGCAAAAGATAGGAGATTTTTCTCAGTCGTCTGATGTTCAAGTTTCTCGTATACGTGTTTATCTTTATGGTTCTTTAGCTTTCACGGGTATTGGTCATGCAACAGATAGAGCTATCATATTAGGACTTTTAGGAGAAAAAGCTTCTACTGTTGATCCTGATAGCATGGGGTTTCTGTTAGAAAAAGTTATACGTGAAAAAAAAGTGCAACCAGTAGGTCATCCCGCTTATCAGTTTGATGTGCAACGTGATCTTATTTTTGAACGAAAGCAAATCCTCCCTGGACATACAAATGGACTAGCCTTTGAAGGACTTGATACTGATGGGAATGTTCTGTTGCGGCAGATTTATTATTCTATCGGTGGTGGCTTTGTTGTGACTGAGGATGAATTAAGCCATATGAATGATAATATACAACCAGAAGCATTTGAGGTACCATATCCATTCGATTCTGCTTGTACAATGTTATCAATGGCAGAAAAATCAGGACTTTCAATTGCTGAAATGAAGCGCTTAAATGAAGAAACAAAGATAGAGCGTTCTTCTCTTGATGTAGGGCTTGATGAAATTTTTTCAGCGATGACAAATTGCATTGATAGAGGTCTTTCACAAGAAGGTGAGTTGCCTGGTGGATTGCGTGTTCTAAGGCGCGCTAAAAAGCTGCATGAAACGCTTTTGGAAAAACAAAAGAAAAATTACAATTATCCACTTTGGGCAAATGATTGGCTTTCGGTATATGCTATAGCCGTCAATGAGGAAAATGCAGCAGGTGGTCGTGTTGTTACAGCACCAACAAATGGAGCAGCCGGTGTCGTCCCAGCCGTTTTGCGTTATTATCTTCAATTTAATGATGATTCAGATCGAGAGGGAATACATAATTTTCTATTAACGGCAGCAGCTATAGGCGGTGTTATCAAACATAATGCCTCTATTTCTGGTGCAGAAGTTGGGTGTCAAGGTGAAGTTGGAACGGCATCTTCAATGGCCGCAGCAGGGTTGACCGCAGCGTTAGGTGGAACACCAGCTCAAATTGAAAATGCGGCAGAAATTGCGCTTGAACATCACTTGGGAATGACATGTGATCCTGTTGCAGGTCTTGTACAAGTTCCTTGTATTGAGCGTAATGCAATGGGAGCTGTTAAGGCGGTAACGGCTTCTTCTCTTGCATTATATGGTAATGGAGATCATTTTGTTTCTCTTGATGCTTGTATAGAAACAATGCGCCAGACTGGTCATGATATGAGTGAACGCTATAAAGAGACAAGTAAAGGTGGTCTTGCAGTCAATGTGATATCTTGTTAAGAGCTGGAACATTTTTCAATCCATAACTGGACTTTTGGGAGAGAGATCGTATTTTCTGATAAAGCTTATGTTTTTTCAGCGTTTATGTTGTATGGGGAGCGTTATTAAGAGGGACTTTCTTTATTGAACTTTTACAATAATCCCATCAAATGATAAGCTTTCATCTAATGAAGCTATTCATTTTTTCCAGAAAGATATCAAGGATAATTTTTTATATTAAATCCAAAAGTGGAAAAATATTGGGTATTTTTATGTCCTTAACAATGTTTTTATTGAAAGCTTGGAGATATTGGATAGTTGGAAAAGCTGTCAGAAAAATTCAACAATTTAAGAAAAAAGTATGTTTATCAAAGGGTTTTCTAAGGCTGTAGATAATGGTTAATAATAAAATAATTTTTTAGAGAAATTAAATATTTGTTGCTCCTAAACGGATTTTAATAGGCACATTACCAGTTTGGCTCGCAACGCGTAAATGAATGCGTACAGGAGGCATTATGAGACGACGGTTGCGTATTGTTTGGCAAATGAGAAGGTGAACAAGAGATTGTGTATCTAATGCAGTCGAATTATATTTTAAACCAGTAAGTTTTGCGGCAGCATCGTGAAGAGAACGCAATGAAAGGAGGGATGATTGCTTCAATAAAATTTCTTTTTTATGGAATGAAGCAAAAGCATTATCTGTCATAATACTATCCTTAACGCAGAATTCAAAATTTTTTAGTAGGCTACAGTATAGCAGTTAAAATTTGCTTTCTTTAATGTAGAGCAAGCATCAAATGCAGCTTTTTTTGATTGAAACCCTGTAAAGCGCGCTCGGTAATAACGCCGCCCATTTTTTTCAAACAGTTGCATGTGTGAAGATGCGTGTTTTAAAATAGAAAAAGCTATATTTTTTGCTTTTAAAAGTAGAGTTTTTGCTTGTTCTTCACTAGGAAGAGAACCAATTTGGATAGCCCATCCGGCATTTTCGGACAAAGAGACTGTTACAATTTTATGAGTCTCAGCCGGTATAGTTTTTTGAGGATTCGGTATTGGTATAATTACCTTATTTACAGCCGTTATTGCGATATTGGAGTTTTTAGGTTGTTCTGCAAATGCTGTCAACATAGTCGAAATTTCATCGTCAAAATTACTTGAATCAGCTTTAATGGTCGGTATAGGAGTATTGGCGCCAGTCGGTAAGTGATAGCGTACAGAAGCCATTAAACGTTCACCACTTTTCATTTGGCTTGCTTTGGGCAAATATTGTTTCAATAGGCTAGCCATATGCTCGTCACGCGCAGTAGATGATTTACCTCCCATAACAACAGCGACAACAGAGCGCCCCTCAAGACGCATCGAAGTTGCTAAATTAGAACCTGACATTTGTGTGTAGCCTGTTTTAATTCCATCGACACCTTTCATTATTTTAACAAGTTTATTGTGGCTGTTAATTTTATGTCCACGGAAATTAAAACTTTTTGTTTTGAACAATTTATATTGTTTGGGAAAATGTTTACGTAAAGCTAATGACAAAGTCGCTATATCTCGTGCTGTAGAATAATTGTGCACATCCGGAAGTCCTGAAGCATTTGCAAAATGTGTATGTTTCATGCCAAGTTTACGAGCTTTTATTGTCATCATTTGAGCGAATTTTTTTTCACTACCTCCAAGATATTCTGCAATGGCAGCAGCAACATCATTTGCGGATCTTGTAATGAGTGCTTTAGCTGCTGATTCTGCAGAAATTGTTTGGCCTGCTTTAAATCCAATTTTTGTTGGTGGACGCATTGCTGCATAATGAGAAACAGGAATTGGTGTATTTGGTGTCACACGACGCATCTGCATAGCTTCAAAGAGTAAGTACAATGTCATCATTTTTGTTAAAGAAGCAGGATAACGTTTCAGTGTTGCATTGGCTTGAAATAGAGTTTTTCCCGTAGTAGCATCTATAACAATAGCCGCATACTTATCAGGATAGGCGCCTTGAGGTGTGGCTGATGCCCAACAGTAAGAAAAAGCTAACATAACAAAAGAAATTGCTATTGTTTTACAGTAGCGCATAATTTTTTGATAATTAATATACACTTGCAGTATCCTATTTCTCCATTTATCCTGAAAAACTTCTATAAAGCTTCCTTTTCTGTAATTTGTTGATGCAGTTTAGGCGAATGGTATTACTAATTTGTTTACAGAAGTTATTTTATGAGTGAGTGATTGAAGTCTAACCATAGAGGGAGATTTTTTTCTAATACAAACAGGTATTGCAATAGTTATGAAAGAATTTAAAATTAATAAAAAATGTGTTGCATGGAAAACGATAATGGGACAGACGCTCATAATAAACTCTATAGCTCATATTATGCATAATGAAAAGGGCAAGAATTGGGATGAAGGTAGGCATGGTGCGGTTATAATGCCTAAGGCTAGAGAAAAACTCGAAAAACCTAAATTATGTCGAGTTTTTTTGCTTAATGATGATTACACACCTATGGATTTTGTTGTTTTCGTTTTGAAGAACTTTTTTAAAAAAAGTTTCGAAGAGGCAACGCGGATAATGTTAAATGTTCATCACAATGGGATAGGAGAATGTGGGACTTATACTTATGAAGTCGCTGAAATGAAAATATTACAAGTGAGGGAATGTGCGCGTCAAAATGAACATCCGTTACAATGTGTAATGGAATGGAAGTGAGGAGCTATGCCATCTTTTACACCTAGTCTTGAAGAGGTTTTGCATCGTGCATTAACAATTGCTACTCAAGCACGGCATGAATATGCAACACTAGAGCATCTTCTACTTGCGCTGTTAGATGATGCCGATGCAAATTCCGTTATTCAGGCTTGCCAAGTAGATGTGGAGGAATTGCGAGAGCGCTTAACCAATTATCTTCGCTCAGAGTTAGATGAACAGATTAGAGCTGATGAGGATACAAAGCCTACAGCTTTTTTCCAGCGTGTTATCCAACGTGCGGTGATTCATGCACAATCAGCTGGAAAAGATGAAGTATCGGGGGCAAATGTTCTTGTTGCAATTTTTTCTGAACGTGAAAGCCATGCAGCATATTTTCTTCAAGAGATGGGAATGACACGCTATGATGCTGTACGTTTTATTTCACAGGGTGTCACGCGTGATGATGGGTTATCCATGTTACTTGAAGGACTTGAAGAGCAATTAGATCAGCAGATTTCGGATAATGGTGAAAGAGGAACAAGTGCTTTAACGAATTATTGTGTTGATCTCAATTGTAAAGCACGTAATGGAAAAATTGATTTATTAATTGGCCGTGAAATAGAAATTTCACGCATGATTCAGATTTTATGTCGAAGGTCAAAAAACAATCCGCTTTTGGTTGGTGATCCTGGAGTAGGGAAAACAGCTATAATTGAGGGATTGGCAAAGCGCATTGTTGATGGGCAAGTGCCTGAAGTTTTATCAAATGCAACAATATTTTCTCTTGATATGGGGGGACTTGTTGCAGGTACACGTTATCGCGGTGATTTTGAAGAACGCTTAAAGCAAGTTATTAAAGAGTTTGAGCTGTATCCAGATGCTATTTTATTTATTGATGAAATCCATACCTTAATTGGAGCAGGAGCAACATTAGGGGGAAATATGGATGCAGCAAATCTTTTGAAACCTGTGTTATCTTCTGGAACTATGCGATGTATTGGTTCGACGACTTACAGAGAATATCGCAAATTCTTTGAACAAGATCGTGCTTTAGAGCGTCGTTTTCAGAAGATTGATATTAATGAACCTTCTGTTACAGATGCGATTAAAATTTTGCAGGGGATGAAGCCTTACTTTGAAGATTTTCATCAGATTAAATATACAGATCAGGCGATGAAGGCATCTGTAGAATTATCTTCACGTTATATAATTGACCGTAGGTTACCTGACAAAGCAATTGATATTATTGATGAAAGTGGCGCAGCGCAAAAGCTTTTGCCACAAAAACAACGCAAGAAGAGTATAGGTGTTAAAGAAATTGAAGCGACTGTTGCTACAATTGCAAGAATTCCACCAAAAACAGTTTCCCGGAATGATCAGAAGATACTGAGTAAGCTTGAAAGAGAACTCAAACATGTTGTTTATGGTCAAGATCAGGCAATTTCCGTCTTAGTTTCATCCATAAAATTGGCGCGAGCAGGTTTACGCGAACCGGATAAACCAATAGGAAGTTATTTATTTTCAGGACCAACAGGTGTAGGAAAAACTGAAGTTGCAAAACAGCTTGCATCATCTTTAGGCATTGAATTATTGCGTTTTGATATGTCAGAATATATGGAACGGCATACGATAGCACGTTTAATCGGAGCACCTCCAGGTTATATAGGGTTTGATCAAGGAGGTCTCCTTACAGATGCCGTTGATCAGAAACCTCACGCAGTTCTATTGCTAGATGAGATTGAGAAAGCGCACCCAGAGTTATTTAATATTTTATTGCAGGTAATGGATTATGGTAGATTAACAGACCATAATGGTAAGAAAATTGATTTCCGCAATGTTATTTTGATTATGACAACCAATGCTGGTGCTTCAGATATGGCAAAATCAGCTATTGGATTTGGGAAAGTACATCGTGATGGTGAGGATATAGAAGCAATCAATCGGTTATTTACACCAGAATTTCGTAATCGGTTAGATGCAATTATTCCGTTTGCACCTTTATCTCATTTAATCATCAATCAGATAGTGCAAAAATTTATTTTTCAGCTTGAAGCACAATTAGCTGATCGGGGAATTTGTTTTGAATTAAGCCCTTCTGCAACTTTATGGCTTTCTAATAAAGGATATGATTCTCAGATGGGAGCACGCCCATTAGGGCGTGTTATACAAGAATATATTAAAAAGCCATTAGCTGATGAAATTTTATTTGGAAAGTTACGCAATGGCGGTACCGTTCGCGTATTGACACAAAAATCAAATGGTAAAAAAGAAAGCTTACAGTTAGAAATTTCATCTTCCGATATATCTGTAAGTTCAAAGAAAAGTAAAATGGAAAACTTTACAAAAAAAACGTGTAGGAAAAAAAGCACAACAACTTAAGAGTGTGTTATAAAGCTGCACGGATTTTTTTTGCATTCTCTTCAAGTATTTCTGGAGGCGTTACCATATCATTATGAGGGGTAAGCTCTATTCCCTCCATACGTGGTATAATATGAAAATGAAGGTGATAGACGGTTTGTTGACTAGCTGCTTCATTAAATTGCATGACAGTTATGCCATCTGCTTGAAAGGCTTTTTTGACAGCATTTGCAATTTTTTGAACAGCTTTAATAACAGGAAATAATGTTTCAGGATCTGCATCAAGTAAGTTTCTAGAGCCTTTTTTAGGAATGACCAGCGTATGACCTTGTGCCTGTGGCATGATATCCATAAATCCAATAACATCATCATCTTCGTAGACACGAACAGAAGGGATTTCATTGCGAATCAATTTAGCAAAAATATTGTTATTGTCATAAGCTTGTTTCATACAAATATTTCCTTTTATCGTAAGTTTAAGATTCTAATTTAAAAACGAAAAAATGCAAGGTTTATCAGAGTGTAAGACAAAGAAGTATTTTGACTTCAGTTATATTTAGGATAATGCACTGTCTTAATGAAGGTTTAGATTTCTATGATGGCTTCAACTTCTACAGGAACATCCATAGGAAGAGAGGCAACACCAATAGCAGAACGGGCGTGTTTTCCAATTTCACCAAGGATATTGACGAATAAATTAGAAGCTCCATTGGCAACAAAAGGAATATCGGTAAAATGAGAATCTACAGCCACAAAAACAGTAATTTTGACCACACGTTTTATTTTATTTAAGTCACCCAGAGTTGCCTTGAGTTGCGCGAGAATATTGAGAGCGCAAGCTTCAGATGCTTTTTGGGCTTGTTCGGTATTCACAGTTGCACCAACTTTACCGATGGCTATTGGTTTTCCATTAATAAGAGGAAGTTGCCCAGAAATAAAGAGTTGATTGCCACTTTGTGAAGTGGTGATGTAATTGGCAAGGGGGGAGATTACTTCAGGAAGAGTGATCCCGAATTTTTCTAAGTTTTTTTCAATCATATTGGTCATAATTTTAACTCCATAGCTGCTTTATAATATATTCATTGCATAATCTATTTTTTGATTTAAGAAAATGTGTGGTTAATTGAGAAATTAGCCTTTTTTGCCTTATTGTATGATGTTATGCAACGGGGATAAAGTTCGGAAGTTGGGAATGATTAGATCATTATTTATAATAGTTTTATATATTGTTTTTTTATGTACTGCGAGAGCTGAAGAGCCCATTTTTATTGTGCCTCATCGAGCAATTTATGATTTTCATCTCGATAGTGTTTCTCATGAAATGACAATTTCTGCGATGTCAGGACGAATGGTTTACGAGCTTGCTGGTTCGGCATGCCAAGGCTATAGCACACGTTTTCGTTTCATTAGCCGTGTTTACATTGAAGATATGCCAGTACGTTTGACGGATCAACAGACGACGAGTTATGAAACAGGAGACAGCCGTACATTTCGTTTTAATATTACAGATCAAGAGGGAGAAGAGGTTGTGCATCGTGCCGAGGGAGTTGCGGAGCGTACGCAAGATGGTATTACAGTTACCTTAAAAAAGCCAAAGGAAAAAGAGTATAAGCTTGCAATGGCTGAATTTCCAATGATGCAACTAAAAAATATTATCCGCCATGCAAAAGCAGGAGATCATTTTTACAATGTTACTGTATTTGATGGGACAAATAAAGCAGATAAAGTTATAAAAGAAAGTATCGTCATAGGGGAAAAGAAGACGCTTTTATCTGATAGCGAAACGGAAAAAGTAAGAAAATTGGATGAAGAAGAATATTGGCCTGTTACAATTTCTTATTTTGATGATGGAGAAAATAAAGATGGTTTGCCGGTTTATCGTAGCCGTTTTCTCTTACATGAGAATGGTGTCATGCGTGATCTTCATATAGATTATGGAACTTTTTCAGTGCGTGCAAAATTGAACAGTCTCGAATTCTTGGAACTTGGAAAAGATCTTAATCAATGTGAAAATGCAAATATTAAATGATTAAAGAAAATAACTTGAAAAAGAATCAAATATTAGTATGTTTGCGCTATTCCACACGCGGAGTCTGGGTGTTTGCAAATGATCTGTGAGAAACTTCTAGCAAGCATCCGCCGGTAGCAGGTCTTCCTGCTTTTTCCGCGGAGGTTGAACCGGAAAGGATAAGATTTATGGCACTACCCGATTTTACTATGCACCAGCTTTTAGAAGCTGGTGTGCATTTTGGTCACCAGACTCATCGCTGGAATCCCAAAATGACTCCCTATATTTATGGTCAGCGTAATAATATCCATATTATTGACCTTGCTCAGACCGTTCCACTTTTACACCAAGCACTTAAACTTGTTTCAGATACTGTAGCGCGTGGTGGTCGTATTCTCTTTGTTGGTACGAAACGGCAAGCATCTGACATTATCGCAGATGCGGCGAATCGTTCCGCTCAGTATTACGTTAATGCACGTTGGCTTGGCGGCATGCTCACAAACTGGAAAACGATTTCCAATTCGATCCATCGTTTGCGGAAGCTTGATAAAATTCTTGCTGCTGAAGCGCAAGGCTTTACTAAAAAGGAACGTTTAAATCTTGAACGTGATCGTGAAAAGCTTAATCGTGCGCTTGGTGGTATTAAAGATATGGGTTCTGTTCCAGATCTTATCTTTGTTATCGATACGAATAAAGAAAATATTGCACTCCAAGAAGCAAAACGTTTAGGTATTCCAGTGATTGCTATTATTGATACCAATTGTGATCCCGATGACGTAACACATCCAATACCAGGTAATGACGATGCTTCACGTGCAATTTCTCTTTATTGCGATCTTTTTGCCCGTGCTGCTCTTGATGGTATTGCACGCCAGCAAGGAGCAATGGGTATCGATTTAGGAGCTCAAGTTGATGCACCTGTGGAGCCTATTTTGGAAGAAAATGCAGTTTCAGAAGTTTCTGAATAATATAAAATGCCTAATTAAGGTACTTTTATTGTCTAAAGAAGAAGTTATAGGCGTGCAGAGGGATTTTGCACGCTTTCACTGTTACAAAATAAAGAGGCAAATATGAGCATTACTGCTGCACAAGTAAAAGAACTTCGAGAACTATCTGGCGCTGGTATGATGGACTGTAAAGCCGCCCTAGCAGAGACCAATGGTGATATGGAAGCTGCTGTTGATTGGCTTCGTAAAAAAGGAATAGCTAAAGCAGATAAAAAGGCTGGTCGTACAGCAGCTGAGGGATTAATCGGAGTCGTATCAAAAGATTCACATGCAGTTTTGGTTGAGATTAATTCTGAAACAGATTTTGTTGCACGCAATGATGGATTCCAAGACATCGTGCGTAAAGTAGCAACTGCTGCCTTAGATACGTCAGGGGATGTTGAATCTGTTTCTGTTTCTCTTTATCCAGGTTCTGAGAAGACTGTAGAGCTTACAATTAAAGATGCAATTGGTACAATTGGCGAAAATATAACATTTCGTCGTTCCGCTAAATTGTCCGTTGAGAATGGTGTTGTTGCGACTTATATACACAATAGTGTGGCTGATGGGCTTGGAAAACTTGGTGTTTTGGTTGCGATTGAAACAACAGGAAATAAAGAGGCTGCTCTTGCTTTTGGTCGGCAGGTCGCGATGCATATTGCGGCAACCAATCCATTAGCACTTACAGCACAAGATGTTGATGCTGCTGCTGTTGAGCGAGAAAAAGCAATTTTTTCAGATCAAGCGCGTCAGTCTGGAAAACCTGAAAATATCATTGAAAAAATGGTAGAAGGGCGTATGCGTAAGTTTTTTGAAGAGGTTGTTTTGCTTTCTCAAGCTTTTGTTATGAATCCTGATATAACTGTTGAGGCTGCTTTAAAGGATGCTGAGAAATCAATAGGTGCTCCAGCAAAAATTATAGGCTTTATTCGTTTTGCATTAGGTGAAGGTGTGGAAAAAGAGGAGTCTGATTTTGCAGCAGAGGTTGCTGCTGCTGTAAAAGGCTAGTTATTGCAAACTCTTGATCAGAGATTTAAAGTCATATCATTGGTTGTAGAATCTCTGAGGGGAAAAATGTAATTGTTGAGAGGGCGTCACGTGAAAAAAGTGGTGCCCTTCGTGATGTCAAAAGCAAAAAGTAAATGGGCTTTTGGGGAGATTATTAATGGCATTAGCACTTCCGTATAAACGGATTCTTTTAAAGGCTTCTGGTGAAGCTCTTATGGGAGGGCAGAATTTTGGCATTGATGTTTCTGTTGTAGACCGTATTGCCGCTGATATTGCAGAAGTGCGCACAATGGGGATAGAAGTTGCGGTTGTTATCGGTGGGGGAAATATTTTTCGTGGCGTTGCTGTTGCTTCGCATGGTGGGGACCGAGTGACAGGTGATCATATGGGAATGCTTGCAACTGCTATTAACTCTTTAGCATTGCGAACATCTTTGACAAAATTAGGGGTTGAAACTGTTGTACTCTCTGCGATTGCTATGCCACAAATTTGTGAAAGTTTTTCGCAACGTAAAGCAATAGCTTATATGAATCAGGGAAAAGTTGTTATTTTTGCAGGTGGTACAGGAAATCCATTTTTTACCACTGATTCTGCTGCTACTTTACGTGCAGCAGAAATTGGTGCGGATGTCCTTCTTAAAGGAACACAAGTTGATGGTATTTATTCAGCAGATCCAAAAATAGACCCTACGGCTAAGCGTTTTGACCAATTAACACATGTTGAAGTTTTGCAATGGGGATTATCTGTTATGGATTCAACGGCGGTCACTTTAGCACGTGAGAACAATGTACCGATTATTGTGTACTCCATTCATGAAAAAGGCGGTTTGGCTAAGGTCTTGAATGGAACAGGACGCTTTACAATAGTATCGGAATAAGGGTAAGCTTCAAAGGACAATTGAAGGAGACAGAAATATGAATGTTACATCAATTATGGATGATCTGAAACGTCGCATGGATGGTGCCATTACGGCTTTTAAACATGAGTTAGGTGGTTTGCGGACTGGACGTGCATCGGCCAGTTTATTAGAACCGTTGACCGTTGAATCTTATGGTTCTGTTGTTCATATAAATCAGGTTGCTAATATTTCTGTTCCTGAACCTCGGATGCTTTCTGTTTCTGTATGGGATAAAACGATGGTCGGAGCTGTAGAGCGCGCTATTCGCGATTCTGGTCTTGGTTTAAATCCCATAACTGATGGTACGAATTTACGTATTCCTTTGCCTGAGTTGAATGAAGAGCGCCGTAAAGAACTTGTAAAAATTGCGCATCACTATGCAGAGCAAGCGCGTGTTGCTACACGTCATGTTCGTCGGGATGGTCTGGACAATTTGAAAAAGTTAGAAAAAGATGGTGAAATTGGACAAGATGAAGCCCATAGTTTGTCTGAAAAAGTTCAAAAACTCACAGATGAAACTATTGCTGATATTGATAAAATTTTAGTCGTAAAAGAATCTGAGATTATGCACGTTTAAGACGATTTTGTCGCTAGAAAAAGGATGTTATACTCCCAGCCTGTAAATTGTTTCTAGGGATAATTGTAGGGAGTGGTGTGCTCTGTGGTAGCAAGGTGTGATGCAGGAAGGTATTCTATCATTTTGATATGGGAGAGACTGATTTGAAAGGGCAGATGTTTTAATTTTTTAGTCTGCGTGATAAATCATGCGCTTTGCTGGGAGACACTATTTAACAGCATGGTGCGGTTTTTTAGTTGAGCACGTCTTTGTTAAAATGCATTTAGAAATTATTCAAATATTCTAAGATGAAGGTTGGGGAAAGAATATAATGCAAAAAACAAGCCTAACCTTTCTCTTATTTCTCATTATAAAACATGTGAGTATAATTGATCAAGCAGATGTTATGTGGCGTAATTCGTTTTTTAATGACGAATAGTTGATAGAAAAGTGTTTTTATACGAAACCTCTATTAGTTAATTTGTATGGGGCAGAGGTAACTGCTTTTTCATTTTATATTTGAGAAAATATTAAAAAAATATTTTATAATTTTGACGGAGATTTTTGAAGCTGTTTTCATTGATTATTAGTTTCATAAGCGCTATCTTAGTAGACTGAATTATTTATGATAAATTATAAGAGAAATTATACAGGTATGAGATAAAAATACTGCGTAGGGGAGTTTTTCTTGCGTTAATTTTAGAGCTTGTATTTTCTATTTTTATTGTTTGGATGTTGTTTTGTCTAATTTGGTTTATCGTATTCTGACAGCTTTTGTTTTTGGCATTATTGCGTTGTATCTAACATGGTTGGGAGGAAACTTCTTTTTTTTATTTGTATGGTGTATTGGCGGTTTTGTTCTTTATGAGTGGATGAGTATTACTAAAGAGAAATGGTGTATTTTACAAAAAATATTAGCAAGTATCTTTTATTTAATCTTTGGCTTTTTTTTAGTGTTGAGTGTATCTGCTTCATTGATTTTTTGTGTTTTAATCGTTTTAGCTACAGTATTAGCTATTATATCTATAAAAAAAAGTGGTTGGGTTTTTTGTGGTTTTTTATATGCATCTTTTCCTGTTGTTGCTTTATGCTTTCTACGGGATCATGAAATGTTGGGGTTCCAAGTTGTTATTTTCTTATTTACGATAGTGTGGGGAACAGATATTGGTGGTTATTTTATCGGACGTGCATTAGGGGGACCTAAATTAGCACCACAATTTTCTCCTAATAAAACATGGTCAGGAGCACTTGGTGGTACATTTGTCGGAGTTTTCGGTGGTATATGGGTTGCTTTTGGATTTTTTGATATAAATTTAGCCAGTTTTTTTGTGCCACTCCTTACACTTGTTTTGTCAATTGTTTCACAATTGAGTGATTTAGGGCAATCATGGCTCAAAAGACGGTTTTCTGTTAAAGATTCTAGTTCTTTATTGCCTGGACATGGTGGTTTTATGGATCGTATAGATGGATTGGTAGGGGCAGCTTTTCTTCTTTATTTAATTGGTTCATTTATGTCTGATATGGATGCGCCTTTTAATCTTTTTAGTATGATCTAATTGGGAGAAGATAGTTTGGAACTTTTAAATCATATCGTCACTATGGGTGATTTTCTTTTAAGAAGTTTGAGTATTCTTTTCATCATTATGATTATCATTTTTGTACACGAATTTGGGCACTATCTCATTGGTCGGTGGTGTGGTATTAAGGCGTTAATTTTTTCGCTTGGATTTGGACCAGAAATAGCGAGTTGTACAGATAAGCATGGCACGAAGTGGCGTTTAGCACTTATCCCCTTAGGAGGTTATGTAAAATTTGTTGGGGATGAGGAAAAAATCGATACGGAATCATCCCAATCATCTCTGATTGTTGATGGTTCATTTGCTAGTGCGCATGCTTGGAAAAAAGCAGCAACTGTTTTTGCCGGTCCTTTCTTCAATGCCCTTTTTACTGTTGTTATTCTAACATTTTTTTTCTTTATCTATGGTCGTGTAGCCATTGAGCCCGTTGTTGGTTCTTTGGTAAAAGATAGCCCTGCTCTTCAATCCGGTTTGGAATTAGGTGATCGTTTTGTTGAAATGGATGGGCGACGGGTTGAAAGCTTTGAAGATTTGATGAATTATGTAGCTTTTCACGGAAGAGAACCCATAGAGTTTAAAATAGAACGCATGGGGCGATTCTTTACAACGATGATTACCCCGAAAGTCGTTGAGCGAGATGATGGATTTGGTAATCGAACACGAAGTGCTATGATAGGTGTAGGTGTTCCTGTTGATTTAAATAATCCTGCACGTTTAGATCCAACTTATATAAAACATATTCGCTATGGTTTTGTAACAGCTGTAAGAAAAGCGTCAGACCGTACTGTGTTTATCGCCACTCAAACCGTTCTTTTTATGAGTCGTTTAATAGGAGGCAAAGAGGATCGTTGTCGGCTAAGTGGACCTTCTAAAACCGTTAAAATTGCTTGGAAAGTGAGCGAGACAGGTTTTATCTCTTTATTGAATTTAGCAGCTTTTCTTTCAATAAGTGTTGGGCTTATTAACCTTTTTCCGATTCTACCGCTTGACGGTGGGCATCTTTTATTGCATGTCATTGAGGTCATTACTGGGAGGAAAATATCTGCTAAAATTCAGGGAATCGTTTTTCGTTTAGGTTTTTCCATTCTTTTCCTTTTTATGATCTTTGTCTTTTTTAATGATTATTTTTGTTGGTTTAGCTAATTAAATTATGGAAAACGCTTTATAAATTAAGTAATAATAGCAAAAACAAATTGAAGGTTGTTTACCATGTCTACAAAATGTTGTGGCATTGTACATTATAATGAGTAATTAAGGAATGAAAAGTCTCGCTGTAAAAAGGTTGTTATGGCAGTTAGCTTTTTAAGGCATCATGTCTAAGGAACGAGAGTAAGGTAAAAAAGCCAATGACTACGAATTCAAAGTTTTTAAATGCAGCATCTGTATTGGTGTTAAAGATGGGGATGATTGCCCCAGCAACGGTTTTTATGTCAATTGCTGCGGTCGGAGAAATACAAGCGTCTGTAGTCCGCTCTATTGAGGTTCGTGGGAATAAGTTTGTAAGTTCTCAGGCGATTCGAGACAATATGGGGATTAAGGTTGGGCAAGGTGTTTCCAGTGGTGATGTTGATAGTGCTGTGAAGAACCTTTTCGAATTGGGTTTATTTTATGATGTTAAAATAAATCCGGTGGGTGATAAATTGGTTGTATTCGTAAAAGAATATGAGGTTGTCAATCAAATATTGTTTCAAGGAAATAAATCTTTTAAAGACCCAGATCTTAAGCGGTTTATTTCTTTAAAACCGAATGAGCCTTTTAATTCTGCGAAGCTTTCTGCTGATATAAATACAATTCGTGAGGCTTATAAAACTCTTGGTCGTAATAATATCACTGTTAACGTTCAAACGATTAACCTTGGAAAAGGGCGGGTTAATGTGGTATTTAATGTCGTTGAAGGGAAAAAAACAAAGATTGGTGATATCACTTTTAAGGGCAATAGTGTCTTTGGAAGTCGCCGTTTGCGTGATGTGATTTCAACAAAAACTTCAGGAATTTTTTCGAAGTTGTTGGGAGGTGATGTTTACAGTGAAGAGCGCCTCGCTGTTGATGAAGAAGCTTTACGTCGCTTTTATTATAACCGTGGTTATGCAGATTTTCGTGTAGTCTCTTCTAAAGCAACTTTTGATGCAGCAAGCAATACGTATAAAATTTCTTTCGTTCTTGATGAGGGTGCACTCTATAAAATTAGCGATATTCAGGTTGAAAGTGATGTTGATGGAATTGACGTTCAATCTGTGAAAAGGATACTTAAAACCCAGCCAGGTAATGTTTATAGTGCAGAAGATATTGAACAGTCTGTTGCAACTATTAATAACAAAGTTGCTGATTCGGGATATGCTTTTGCTAAAGTTGAACCGCGGGGAAATCGTAATTTAGCAAATCATACAATTTCAATTTTATATAATATTGAACAGGGTACACGTGCTTATATTCAACGTATTGATATACGTGGCAATGAGAAAACGCGTGATTACGTCATTCGCCGTGAGATTGATTTAAACGAAGGAGATGCTTACAATCAAACTTTATTACAGCGGGCAAAACGTCGTCTAGAAAGTTTAGGTTTCTTCAAAGCCGTTAATATTTCAATGGTTCCTACAGATCAATCTGACCAAGTTGTTTTGGTAATAGATGTCGTTGAAGCTTCAACAGGAGATCTCTCTCTTTCTGGAGGGTATACAACAGGGGGAACAAGTCCTGGTATGTCACTTGAAGTTTCTGTTACTGAACGTAATCTTGGGGGACGTGGTCAATATGTTCGTTTAGGATTAGGTGCGGGGCAAGAAAAATCTCGTAATTATAATTTATCATTTGTTGATCCTTATTTCTTAGGGTATCGTTTATCTGCTGGCGTTGATGTTTTTCGTAGTACTTATCGTGCTGATAAAGCCTATGATGTACGGCAGACAGGTGGGTCGCTGCGGTTTTCGTTACCTATTAATAATCAATTATCTGCTAATGTAGCTTATTCTTATGTGCAGGAAGAATATGATTTTGGCGGAGAGTATGATTTTGACAAAGAGAGTGACATAATAGAATTATATGGGAAATATTCTGGTGCGATTGTTCAAGCTGCAAAACACAGCCCTTGGAAACGTTCATCAATTAGTTATGGTTTCACCTATAATACGATTGATGATGTGAGATCCCCTCATGATGGGTGGTACGTGCATCTGCTTCAGGAATATGCAGGGCTTGGTGGGAGTGCAAAGTTCTTGAAGACCACGGGTAAGGCGATGATGTACAAGACTCTTTCTGACCAGAAGGATATCGTTGGTTTGCTTTCCTTTGGGGGTGGTTATATCCACGGAATGGGCCGAGATGGTGTTCGTATTTTCGATATGTTTAAAGTAAATTCTGATATGATTCGAGGGTTCAAATATAATGGAATAGGTCCGCGTCAGGTTTCCAGTAAGGGTGAGGTTTATTTCTTGGGGGGAACGACATATATGAATGCGACTGCTGAAGTACAGTTCCCTATCCCTGTCGTGCCTGAAGGATTTGGGTTGCGCGGTGCTTTATTTGCGGATATTGCCACGCTTTATGGCAATAATTATAAAGCCGTTTTTAAGGGTGAACCGTCTGTTACCAATACAAAAAGTGCTTGGCGTTCATCTGCAGGTGTGAGTTTGATGTGGGATTCTCCGTTTGGTCCTTTGCGTTTTGATTATGCTTGGCCAATAACGAAGCAGGAAGGTGATCGTTTGCAACAATTGAACTTTGGTATTTCTACGAAGTTCTGATTTGAGCGATTTTAAGAAGGAAAAACTTGAAGAGAATAGCTTAAGCTGGGAGAGAAAGTGTTTTGATGGCGGATACATTTTTTTTTACGCCGTCCCGACGATTGACAGTTGCAAATGCTGCTGAGTTGACGGGTGCAAAGCTTCTTAATCCAGAGTTTTCTCATAAAGTTATCAATACTCTTTCTTCACTTGAGAGTGCTGTGGAAGGTTCGCTTGTTTTTGTAGAGCATCGGAAGTTTTCTGATGCTTTACTGGACAGTTCTGCTGTTGCTGTTTTGTGTACGAATGAGATTGTTTTTAAAGTTCCCGAGACTATGGCAATTTTGGTGACATCCACACCACAGCGTGACTTTGCTCAGATTGGTCGTATTTTGTTTCCAGATTCTGTCAAGCCAATGCCTTGGTTGGGGCAGAAGGGGATTTCATCGCATGCGCATATTCATCCAACGGCTAAGTTGGCACATGATGTGTGTATTGAAGCGGGAGCTGTTATTGGTAAAAATGTTGAGATTGGAGCAGGAACTCTTATTTCATCCACAGCTGTTATCGGTGAAAATTGCCGTATTGGATGTGACTGCTATATTGCTCCTAAGGTAACAGTTCAGTGTTCTATAATAGGTGATAAGGTTCAGCTTTATCCTGGTGTTTGCATTGGGCAAGATGGTTTTGGTTATGTTGGGGGCGTTTCTGGAATCGAGAAAATTCCACAGCTTGGTCGCGTTATTATTGAGGATGGTGTAGAAGTTGGTGCGAACACGACAATTGATCGTGGGACATTTCAAGATACTGTTATTGGTGAAGGAAGCAAGATTGATAATCTTGTACAAATTGCCCACAATGTAAAAATTGGCCGCTATTGTCTTATTGCCGCTCAATGTGGCATTGCGGGAAGTACATCTATAGGGGATATGTCTCAGCTTGGCGGAAGTGTGGGAGTAGCTGATCACATCATAATAGGTAAATCTGTTCAGATTGCTGCTCGTAGTGGTGTTATGAATGACATTCCGGATGGCGAAAAATGGGGAGGTAGTCCAGCGCGACCATTTAAACAATGGTTTCGTGAAGTAGCGGCCTTGCGCAGTATGGGAAAAGTTAAAAAGGAGAAACGCTGATATGATCAGCAGTGAAAAAACTAAAAACTTAGAGACTGTCGATATTGAAAAACTATTATCAATATTACCGCACCGTTATCCATTTTTATTAATTGATCGTATAATTGATATTGATGGTGAACAAGAAGCGATTGGTATTAAAAATATAACGATTAACGAGCCACATTTTATGGGACATTTTCCCTCAAAGCCTGTTATGCCTGGAGTTTTGATTTTAGAAGCTATGGCACAAACGGCAGGAGCAATAGCGCTTTTAAATTTAGGCAATAAGCAAACAAATTTAGTTTACCTTATGACGGTTGATAATGCGAAATTTCGTAAGCCGGTTATGCCTGGTGATCAGCTCAAGATTCATGTTCAGCTTTTGAAAAAAAGATCTGGTATGAGACGTTTTTCATGTGTTGCAAAAGTAGAAGATGTCCGCGTCGCTGAAGCAGAAATTGCTGCGATGATTGTCGAAGAAGAATAAACGATATTTGATGGGAATTTAAAAATGTCCGGTACGAAAATCCATCCAACTGCTCTTGTTGAGAAGGGAGCGCAGCTTGGTGAGAATGTACGCGTTGGACCATTTTGCCATATTAGTTCAGAGGCTGTTATTGGTGATGAATGTAGTTTGACAAGTCATGTTGTAATAATGGGAAAGACAACGTTAGGAGCCAAGAGTAAAGTATTTTCTCATGCCGTTTTGGGGGCAGATCCGCAAAATAATAAACATAAAGGAGGGGCTACAACTCTTTTTATTGGTAAGAATTGTACGATTCGTGAAGGTGTAACAATGCATAGGGGCTCCGATTCGAGTGTAGGAATGACAGTTGTTGGTGATAATTGCCAATTTTTTTGTTATGCGCATATCGCTCACGATTGTTATGTAGGCAATCATGTAACATTTGCCAATAACGCAATGATTGCTGGTCATGTTACTATTGGTGATTATGTGATTATTGGTGGTGGTGCTGCTGTTCATCAATTTGTTCGTGTTGGACATCATGCATTTATCGGCGGCGTATCTGCACTGGTTGGTGATCTGATACCTTATGGAACAGCTGTTGGTGTGCAGGCAAAACTTGCTGGACTCAATATTATTGGTATGAAGCGTGCAGGACTTGAGCGTCAAGATATTCATGCACTCCGTCATGCGGTTGCTATGCTTTTTGATCATAGCAAACCATTTAAAGAGCGTGTCAGTGATGTTGCTTCTTTCTATTCTTCTTCTCAGTCTGTTTCTGAAGTTGTTAATTTTATTAAAGAAGAAGGAAAGCGTTTTTATTGTACACCAAAATTTGAAGGTGTTAGAATAAAAGAACATAAGGATTAAAAATGCCTATTTGGGGAGCCAGAAGTTTTCTTTCCGGCCGTACTGCTATTATAGCAGGAAATGGTGTTCTACCGATTACTGTTGCGCAGACTCTTGAGAAGAATGGAGAAAATCCTTTTCTTGTGCTTTTGCATGGTGAGGCAGATTCTGTTCTTTATCGCTATGAGCATTGCGAGCTATCAATTGTAGAGTTAGCACGACTCGTTAAAATTTTAAAAGAGGCTGGTGTATATAATGTTGTTTTGGCAGGTGGTGTGAAAAAGCGTCCACTTCTTAAACAATTGCGACTGGACTGGACAACATTTTTAGCTCTTCCTAATTTAATCGGAGCTTTGAAGAGGGGAGACGATGCGTTATTAAAAGCTTTTATACGGGTTATTGAAGCACACGGTTTTTGTGTTATCGGTGCTCACGAAATAGTCCCAGATCTTTTAGCTCCCATAGAATTTAATTTAACAGTACGGCGCGCTACTCCAAAAGAGAAAAAAGATATTTTTTTAGCAGTAGAAGCAGCAAAGCTTTTAGGTCAATTAGATATCGGGCAAGCCGTTGTCGTTGTTCAAGGAAGGGTGGTTGCTCTAGAGGGCGCTGAGGGAACTGATAATATGTTGTGGCGTATTTGTGAAATGCGAGAAAGAGGGCAAATTCCCCTTAAAGGTGGCATTCTTGTAAAATGCGCAAAACCACAACAGGATAATCGCGTTGATTTGCCATCAATTGGGCCCGCGACAATAATGAATATTGCAAAGAGTGGTTTATCTGGTGTTGCGGTGGAGGCAAATAGAAGTCTAATATTATCGGTGAAAACAACAATAGAAAAAGCCAACAAATATTCTTTATTTATAGAGACATTTGAAAAGTTTGGTCATGAATAATTGTTTCTTAAAGATTGCAGTGGTTTCAGGTGAGGAATCTGGTGATTTACTTGGGGCCGATCTAATTTCTTGTTTATTACAACAGATAGGATGCAATATTCATTTGATTGGTGTTGGGGGGAGCCATTTAAAGGCATTAGGCTTAAAAAGCTTTTTTGATTCCCATGATATTGCTTTAATAGGTTTAAAGGAGGTGTTGAAAAAACTACCATTGTTGTTGCTACATATTCGCAATTTATCCAAATTTATTGCACAAGAACAACCTGATTGTTTAATTATTATTGATAGTCCTGATTTCACGCATCGTATTGCAAAAAAGGTACGTGCTTTAGCGCCTTCTATTCCTATCATTAAATATATTGCACCAACCGTTTGGGCATGGAGGCCAGAGCGTGCAAAAGCTATGTGTGGATTTGTTGATCATGTTTTAGCGGTTTTTCCTTTTGAAGAAAAGATTATGCAAGATTTGGGAGGCCCTGCCACGACTTATGTTGGACATCGTCTTTTGACATATCCTCCCCTTTTGAGAATTCAGTCAGAAAAAAAAAGCCAATTAGAACAAAGAAATTTGATCGATACACAAACATTATCGCCTACATTAGTTATTTTGCCAGGATCACGCAATTCAGAAATTCGTTCCTTAATGCCTATTTTTCGAGAAACAGTAGAGATTCTTGTACAACGTATTCCTCATTTACGTATTATTTTACCAACCTTACCTCATTTGGTAGATAGAATCCGGGACTTTGTGCAGGGCTGGAAAAGCAAGATAGAAATTGTAGTTGGTGAAGATGAAAAATGGCGTGCTTTTGCACAAGCAGATGTTGCTCTTGCTGCACATGGAACTGTTTCACTTGAATTAGCCTTAGCAAAAGTTCCTATGGTTCTTTGCTATAAACTTGATTTCTTTTCTAAATTATTTATTTTTCCTAAAATGATGTTATGGAGTGCTGCTCTTCCAAATATTATTGCTGATAAGCCTATTGTTTCGGAATATTTGAATGAATTAATCCGTCCTGGCATGTTAGCAAGACAGGTAGAACAACTTTTGGCTAATCCTTTATTGCGACAGGCACAACTTGATTCCTTTGAGATGGTAGAACAGAAAATGAAAACTGAAGTACCATCGGGGGTTGTTGGCGCACAAACAATTATCACTATTTTAAAAAGCAGGAATAAAATTGTATAAATAAAGCAATATTTTAATGATTAATATTTAATTTTAGCAAGAAAATTACAAGCACGTTGGCTTTTAGGATTGGTAAAAAATTCTTCAGAGGCTGCATCTTCAACAATTTTTCCATTTTCTAGAAAGAGTATTCTTTCTGAGACTTTACGTGCGAAGCCCATTTCATGGGTAACACAAAGCATTGTGATCCCTGTATCGGCCAATCGAGCCATCACTTCCAAAACTTCTCCCACACTTTCTGGATCAAGAGCAGAGGTTGGTTCATCAAAAAGCATGACTTCAGGTTCCATACAAAGTGCACGGGCAATCGCAACACGTTGTTGTTGCCCACCAGAAAGTTGTAAAGGATATTTTTCACAGTGTTTTTCAATACCAACATGCGTTAAGTAACGAATTGCCCGTTCTTTTGCTTGTTGTTTGGAAAGTCCCTGAACTGTCATAGGTGCTAAAATACAATTTTGTATAACGCTCATGTGGGGAAATAAATTAAAGTTCTGAAAGACCATTCCTATCTTACGAAGAACATTTTTTTGCTGTTGTATAGGTGCAGTATGGATATCAACGTTATGGATACAGATTGAACCTTTTTGTGCTTGTTCTAATTGATTAATGCAACGAATTAACGTTGATTTTCCTGATCCGGATGGTCCACAAATAACGATATGTTCACCAGCTTGAACATTAAAGTTGATATCATGTAGGACCTGAAAGTTTCCATACCATTTATTTAGATTTCGAATAGAGATCACTGGTTTTTTACTGGGAGAGATCGATTTATTATTTTTCAAATTCATCTTATTTTATTCTTTCATTGATGAAGAACTTGATTAATTCAACATTTTGGTTTGGTAAAGTTTTTTATGATCATTTTATTTACCGTAAATATCGAGTGAGGCGCTGCTCGATAAAAACAATAAAACGATGAATGAGTTCAACGATAAAGAGATAGATAAGAGCAGCCCAAACGTAAACTTGAAAATCGAAAGTCCGTGAATAAGCGAGTTTAGCAACCCCCATTAAATCATAAACAGTAATAAGTGAGGCAACAGCACTGGATTTAATCATTAAAATCAACTCATTTCCTAGGGGGCGTAATGCTACAATCATTGCTTGTGGAAGAATAACTCTAAAAAATGTGACAGAGTTGCTTAAACCTAAAGCTTTTGATGCTTCGCGTTGTCCAGTTGTTACGGATAGAAAACTTCCTTTAAAGATCTCAGATTGATAGGCAGCAGAATTGAGTGTAAAAATAAAAAGACAACAATACCACGCGTTTTGAAAAAACCACCATAGCCCCACTTGTTGCCAAAAACTGTTCATTGAACCAAGCCCATAATAAAAAAGAAAGAGTTGAGCTAATAAAGGAGAGCCACGGAAAAAATAGACATAAGCATTTGCAAAATATTGTAAAAATGTATTCTCTGATAGACGTGCAAAAGCGATAAGCATACCAAGAAAAAGTCCTAGAGAACAAGAAATAGAAACAAGTTCAACAGTAACAATAAAGCCATTAATAAATTTTGGTCCATAATGACTTAAAAGATCAGGATTAAAAAGAAAATAAAGCCACTCAGGAATCATTGACCTAGCACCTTTTTATAGCCTATTTGAGTGTATGTTTCCAAATAGCGTAAGATTGCAGTAAAAACCGCTGAAAATAACAAATAGAGTAAGCATGCTACAAAATAAAATAGCATGGGTTTATTGGTAGCAGCGACAGCTAGATTCGTTTGTCGCATGAGGTCAACAAGCGCGATGGTAGAAACAAGGGATGTATCTTTCAGTAAAGTAAGCCAATTATTAGAAAGTCCTGGCAAGGCATTTCGGATGAGCTGAGGGAAGACAATACGAAAAAATGTGGTTGACCGTGAAAGCCCTAAAGCTTTAGCTGCTTCATATTGACCTTTATCAAAAATATTAAATGCTCCAAGCCAAACTTCACAAGAAAAAGCTGCAAGAACCATACTAAGGGCAAGAACACCAGCAACAAAAGCATTGATACTGAACATGATTTCAAAACTAAAATAGTCAAATAAATTTTGAATAAGGCTTTGTAATCCGTAGTAAACTAAAAACAAAGTTAAAAGCTCTGGTAGCCCACGAAATATCGTTGAAAAGAGGCGTGCCATAGCTTTGGCCATCTTAATATTGGATCGAATCATCACTGCATTGAGAAGTCCTAGAGGAAATCCTAGAAGTCCACAACATAATGCCAATGACAAAGTCATTCCTGCACTGGAAAGTATAACTGCTCCCCATCCACCATTGCTAAATGATAGCAATGCTAAATTTTCAATCATTCTTATATTCCTCATGAAAGAGTTAGATAATATTTTTTAGCAATAACCAACGGGTTTTATTAAATATCATATTGATATTTAATAAACATCACTTGTAAAATATTTTCTCATAATTTTTTCATAAGTTCCATCCAAACGGATTTCTTTTATTGCTTCATTGAACTTATTTTTAAGATCATTATTATTTTGACGGACTGCAATTGCAACAGGAAATCTTGTTTCTTCTAGAGTTCCCAAGAGGAGACAACAATCTTTTCCTTCATTTTTAAGCCAATTTAATGCTTGTAATTTATCAACAATAATCACATCAAGTCGATGATTTAAAAGATCACGATTCACTTCTATTGTGGAAGGATAGAGTTTTATTTTCACCTCTTCAGAGGCAAAATGATCTTCTGCATAGAAAGCTTGTGTTGTATTTGATTGCACACCAAGATTTTTACCTCTAAAGTCTTTTGTCGAGATTTCTTTAATTCCCGAAGCTTTGGTAACAATAACAGCCAGTGCTGTATCGTAGTAAGGATCTGTAAAGTCAATTTTTTGTAAACGCTCTTGTGTGAGAGAGAGGGAAGCAATGATAGCATCATATTTTTTTGCAATAAGTCCAGGGATCATTCCCTCGAAGTCTTGTGTAACAATAGTACAATCAACATTCATTTTTTTACAGAGTGCATAAGATATATCAATATCAAGTCCCTGCAATTTATTATTTGAGTCAATATAACTGAAGGGAGGATAGGTGCCTTCACTCGCAATTTTTAATGTTTTCGCATCAGCCAATTGGGTGAATAGTGCGGCGCTTATTATAAGAGCTCCTGCTAATAGTTTCATGATGTTCTCCTATTGGATAAGCGGGCAATATGAAATCATTATGTTTTTATAATCCGTAAGCTTTTTGGGAGCAATTCAAAAATTTATTGATGTTTATTTTAGATCATTATGTTGGGCATTATTGATAAAAAAAGAATAAATATCTTATTGCTTGTATGATAGCTTAATTTTCACGAAATGATTGATTTGAATCATTTCATGAGTAAAAACTGAGGATTTTTCTTGAAAATAAGGCTATTAAATTTGAACATAAAAAAATTAGATTTTGATACGGTAAAAATACAACCTTATTGTTGTCATTAGATTCTACAAAATGTTTAGATCTCAAGGAGCAATTAAAAGTTATTTTGATAAATGTAAATTTTCTTATAAAAATGCCGAATTTCCAATTATACCTGCATGTTCAATAAAGAGTTAAAGATACCCCTTAAATATACAGATTGAGTTTTAATTCATAGTACTATCTAATTGATATCGAAAGTAAAATATTTTCTCATAATTTTCTCATAGGTTCCATCGGCGCGGATTTCTTCTATTGCTTTATTAAAACTGTTTTTAAGATCATTATTATTTTGACGGAGTGCAATTGCAATAGGAAAATTTGTTTCTTCTAGAGTTCCCAAGAGGAGACAGCAGTCTTTTCCTTCATTTTCAAGCCAATTTAATGCTTTTAATTTATCAAAGATGATGATATCAAGCCGATGGCTTAAAAGATCACGATTAACTTCTGTTGCTGTAGGATAAAGTTTGATATTAACTCCTTCAGAGGCATAATGATCTTCCGCATATGCAGCTTGTGTTGTATTTGATTGTACACCAAGGTTTTTACCTCTAAAGGCTTGTGTTGAGATTTCTTTAATTTCCGAATTTTTGGTAACGATAACAGCGAGTGCTGTGTTGTAGTAAGGATCTGTAAAATCAATTTTTTGTAAGCGCTCTTTTGTAGGAGAAAGGGAAGAAACGATAGCATCATATTTTTTGGCAAGAAGACCGGGAATCATCCCCTCAAAGTCTTGTGTGACAATAGTACATTCAACATTCATTTTTTTACAAAGCGCATAAGATATATCAATATCAAACCCTTGCAGTTTGTTATTTGAGTCAATATAACTAAATGGCGGATAAGAAGCATCGCTTGCAATTTTCAGCGTTTGAGAATTGGCCGATAGGGTAAATAGTGTCGCGCTTATTATAAGAGCTCCTGCTAATAATTTCATTATGTTCTCCTATTAGATAAGCTGGCAAATATGAAACCATCATGAATTTTTATAATCTGTAAGCTCTTTTGGAGCAATGTAAAAAATTTATCTGTGTTCATTTTGCTATCATTATGCTGAATATCATTATCAAAAAAATAATTTCTTTTTATAAAGTATGGGAATAAAAAATATAGGAAAGAAAGTCACCTCTTATTGGTTATAGGGTGATTTTTAATAATTTTATTTAAAAATCAATAATTTATCTTTAAAAGAAAAACTATCAACTTAAATACAAAGAAAATTTCAGCTTTTAACAGGACAAAATGTAAAGTGTTTTTATTCTAACTAGAGAAGCACTTAATGTAAGCTTTTTGCAATTTTATCTGAAGAAGATAGAAAGAAAAATTCTGACATTGCTAGATTTTAATATGTAATAAGGCTTTTAAACATGGGGGAATAATAGGGAATACATTTCCATTAAAGATAATAAGGATTATAAGGTAAAATTTTCAATTTCTTTTTGCTAAATGTTTGGCTAATTCGCAGAAGAGTATTCTCAATTTCTTTACAGAGCTAAAACTTAGAATTTTTTAGTAAATTTTTATGATGATGTTATCTCTGTAGAAAGAGTTTTAAAATCACGTTTTATAAAAATTCTTAAAGGATGTTTTTTGATTACTCTCAATAAAGCTTCAGTAAATTGAAGCTTTATTGATTTCTTTTTTTAATTTGCACGTTCATCTATAGGAACATAGTCACGCATAGCATAGCCTGTGTAGAGTTGTCGAGGACGACCAATTTTTTGTGCAGGGTCTTCAATCATTTCTTTCCATTGTGCCACCCACCCGACACTGCGCGCCAATGCAAAAAGGACAGTAAACATTTCAGTTGGAAAACCTAGAGCTTTTAATGTAATGCCGGAATAGAAATCAACATTGGGATAAAGCTTTTTCTCAATAAAATATTCATCACTTAAGGCAATTTTTTCAAGCTCTATTGCAATATCAAGAAGAGGGTCATCTTGAATGTTGAGTTCTTTTAAAACTTCATGACAGGTTTTTTGCATGATTTTTGCACGTGGATCATAATTTTTATAGACACGGTGCCCAAAGCCCATAAGGCGGAAAGGATCATTTTTATCTTTTGCACGTGCAATAAATTCAGGAATTCTTTTAATAGAACCTATTTCTTGTAGCATTTTTAGGCATGCTTCATTGGCACCACCATGTGCTGGTCCCCAAAGGCATGCAACACCTGCTGCAATACAGGCAAACGGATTAGCACCTGAGGATCCAGCAAGACGTACCGTAGATGTAGAAGCATTTTGTTCATGATCTGCATGAAGGGTAAAGATTTGATCCATCGCCCGAGCAAGCACAGGGTTTGTTTTATATTCTTCACAAGGAACAGCAAAGCACATATGGAGGAAATTTGCAGCATAACTAAGATCATTACGTGGATAAACAAATGCTTGTCCAATACTGTATTTATAGGCCATAGCAGCAAGCGTTGGAACTTTTGAGATAAGACGAACAGAAGCAATCATTCTCTGCTGAGGATCTGTAATATCAATAGAGTCGTGATAGAACGCAGACATAGCGCCAAGGCAGGCAACCATGACGGCCATAGGATGAGAATCACGACGGAAGCCATGGAAGAAGCGTGCAAATTGTTCGTGGACCATGGTATGCTGCATAATACATCGATCAAATTCATTTTTTTCTTGCTGTGTTGGGAGTTCACCATAAAGTAAAAGATAACAACTTTCGAGAAAGTCTCCTTTTTCAGCCAATTGATCAATAGGATAACCACGATAAAGCAATATGCCTTTATCACCATCGATATAAGTAATTTTTGATTCACAAGAAGCTGTTGAAGTAAAACCAGGATCATAAGTAAAAATATCGGTTTTTTTATAGAGAGAAGCAATTTCAATGACTTCAGGTCCACTCGTGCCTTTACGCAAGGGAAGCTCTACTTTTTTATCATTCACAATAATATATGCGTTATTCTCAGACATTCGGTATTCCTTTCAGATCCTTCACTTCTAAAAATTAAGACTCTGCTTCATCAGAGTGGGGGATGTATAACTGAAGCTTTTCTTACTTATTTAAGGGTAGATTGCCTCTAAAAGTGAGTACATGCAATCTAAAAATATTTCCTTATTGATCATTATTACTCAATAAGAAATGTATTTCAATGATATAACATAAAAAACTCTTTTAGGGCACGTTGAGATATCTGTATAGATCCTTATTTGAGGAAATATACTCAGTGTCCATCATGGGCATATTGTTGTGATAAGTTGGTCCTTGATGCGATGAAGGGATTCATCGCGTCCTAATAAAATAAGAACATCCAAAACACCTGGTGATGTTGCACATCCTGTAAGAGCTGCGCGAAGTGGTTGGGCGATAGATCCAAATTTGAGATTCTGTGTTTGTACACAAGAGCGAAGTGTTTCATCTAGAGTTTTTGTATCCCAAGAGGGGCAAGCTTTCAGAGCAAGATAAAGATCGTTTAAAATGGTTCGTCCATTTTTATCTAAGAGTATTTGAGCTTTTTCATTAAGTTGTAAAGGTCGTTGCGTAAAAATGAAGGAGGCATTGTCAATCAGTTCGCACAGTGTTTTTGAACGTTCTTTCAAATGCGGGATTGCTTTTAAAAATTGAACACGGCGTTTTTCATCAAGTCTTTCAATAATTTGTGCTCCCCTATCGGTTTCTGGTAGAATATTAAGAGCGGCATCAAAAAGTTCTTGATCATTACTCATACGCATATAGTGTCCGTTGATGGAATCGAGTTTTTTGAGATCAAAACGAGCAGCACCTTTGTTAATATCCTCAATATCAAACCAAGAAATCATATCTTTAAGTGACATCAGTTCGTCATCACCATGACTCCAACCTAAACGGACAAGGTAATTGCGCAAAGCAGCAGGAAGATATCCCATTGTTCGGTAGGCATCAACACCGAGCGCACCATGTCGCTTTGATAATTTTGCACCGTTTTCACCATGGATAAGAGGAATATGGGCCATAACAGGAATGTCCCATCCCATTGCTTTAAAGATAATCGTTTGTCGGGCTGCGTTGGTAAGATGATCGTCACCACGTATAATATGTGTGATGCCCATATCATGATCATCAACGACAACAGCATGCATATAGGTAGGCGAACCATCAGAACGTAAAATAACAAAGTCATCGAGATCTTTATTAGGAAAACGGACATCACCTTGAACACGGTCATGTATGATCGTTTCTCCATCTTGAGGGGCTTTGATGCGAATAACAGGCTTAACACCTTTAGGAGCTTCAGAACTATCACGGTCCCGCCAACGTCCATCATAACGGGGTGGGCGCCTTTCTGTACGGGCTTTTTCACGCATTTCAGCTAACTCCTCAGGTGAAGCATAACAATAATATGCTTTGCCATTCTTGACCAACTGTTCAGCGATTTGGCGGTGACGTTCTGCACGTTCGAATTGCGAAATAGGGGCGCCATCATAACTAAGACCCATCCAGTGCAAGCCATCTATAATGGCTTTTACAGCTGCTTCTGTTGAACGCTCTCGGTCTGTATCTTCAATTCGTAAAAGCATTTTTCCACCGGTATGTTTTGCATAAAGCCAATTAAAAAGAGCAGTACGAGCACCACCAATGTGAAGGAAGCCAGTGGGTGAAGGGGCAAAACGAGTAATAACAGACACGAATATTTTCCTTTAAACTAAGATATTACTTATGGAATTTTATAGAAAAGTCATGTTAGCATAAGTGATGGGGCGTGCAATAGCCGTATTGCGAGTTAAAGTGGGGGACTGATGTTTTATAAAAGTAAAGAGGGTTTATCCGAAAAATCTGTTACAGAAAGAAAAAAGCCATGTCAGATAGGGCAGAGTGTTTTTTCTAGGTATGATGATGCAAAGAACGGTAGCTATAATCAACAAAAACTTTTTTTATTGACACTCTTAAAAGAAGTAATCATTTTTTTTCGCAAATGGTTAGAAGATTGTATTAATAAAGAAGTTTCTTTTGGTATCCTTTTTTCGCTGATTTTAGTCTTTTTTGCCCTAGGAATCATTTTCTATTTTCATTTAGAGTGGGAACCAAGTTGGGGACAATTGGGGGCGTTGGTCAGTATTTTTCTGGGAATATTCTATGTTGCACGTTTTTATCGAAAAATATGGATTCCCGTGGGGTTTCTGTTTTGTATTATATTGGGTGTTTTAGCGGCAAAAATAGAAACGTGGCGTATTGCAACACCCATGCTAAGCAGTGACATTGTCACTACATTGACGGGAAGAATTGTTTCTATTGAGTCAGGTGCCAAAGGAGGATTTCGTTTAGTTTTGGATATTTTGAATACAGAAAATCCCGTATTACGCCATAGTCTTCATCGTGTTCGTTTATCGGCAAGATATTTGCCATCTGGCTTAGCGATTGGTGATGGATTGCATGGAAAAGTTAAGATTCGTGCATTCTCTGGGCCGGTGCGTCCAGGAGGCTACGATTTTAGTTTTCATAATTATTTTAAAAGAATTGGAGCACAAGGCGTTTATTTAGGAAAACCAAGAAAAATATCCGTTTCGCAGCCTGATGGAATATTCGCTATCATTCTACAGAAAATTGAAAATTTACGCACGAAGATGACACAAAGAATCCGTATAGCCCTTGAAGGAGAAAAGGGGAGTGTTGCAGCTGCCCTCATAACAGGGCAGCGTGCTGGTATTTCAAATGAGACAAATGAAGCATTACGTACAGCTGGATTAGCTCATATTTTATCAATATCAGGTTTACATATGGCGTTGTTAAGCTGCATAGTTCTTTTGAGTATCCGTAGTTTTTTAGCATTTTTTCCAGTTTTTTCTTCCTATTATTCCAGTAAAAAATTTGCTGCTATCGTTGCTTTTATGATAACAGCTTTTTATTTGTTATTGTCGGGCTTAGCAATATCAGCGCAAAGAAGTTTTGTGATGATTGCTGTTATGTTGGTTGCTATATTGTGTAATCGCTCTGCTATAACAATGCGTAATTTTTCCATTGCAGGGTTGATAACTCTAGCGATGACACCCCATGAAATATTAGGTCCTAGCTTTCAAATGTCCTTTTCTGCGACTGCTGCTTTGATCGCTTTTTTTGATTGGTGGAGTGGAAGGTCATTTTTTCGTAAAAGAAAAACAACTCCCTCTTATGTTGGAGGAGGAGTGATAAATTTTGTTTTCTTATCGATGCTTTCAACATGTGCTTCTTCCTTTGTTGCAGGGAGTGCAAGTGGAATTTATGCTGCTTATCATTTTTCTAATATGGCATCGTTGAGCATTATCAGTAATGCTTTTGCTTTGCCTGTCATCTCAATTTTTGTCATTCCCTTTGGATTAATCGCAGTTCTTGCAATGTTAGGAGGATTCGAATGGCTTCCTCTTCAAATTATGGGTTTTGGAGTTGATCTTGTAATAAAGATTGCACATGCTATCAAGGCTATTTCTCCTGATTTGAATCCTGGTTTTATGCCGTTATCAGCGTTAGTTTTATTGAGTATAGGCTTGGTTGGACTGACTTTTTGCAAAACACCCATCCGGCTCTTTTTTAGTTTGTTTATTTTGGCAGGTATTTCTATTTGTGTAATGCATTCACCTGTACAACTGATTATAGCAGATAATATGCGTCTCGTGGGCGTTATCCATGATAAAAAGTTATATATTGATCGTTACTATATTTCTAAGTTCACGACATCCATATGGAAAAAGTCATTTCGTGTGAAGGAAACGATTAAACCAACAAAATATGGTCCTTCGTTGCACGGACAATTTATTTGTGATTATCATGTATGTACATCTTTATTGGATAATGGATTAAAAGTGATCGTTTTACAGAGAGAAACAGGTCAATGTGTAGAGGCAGATATTCTCATTCAGACATTTGTGATGCATAATCCAACTTGTTACAAGAAGGCAAAAACAATATTTATACCTCAACAATTGTTATCACGAGGAAGCGTTATGATGACCAAAGGTGGAGATATTATTTGGTCTTCGCTAGGGTTTCATAGACCATGGAATATGCACAGACAGCGTTCATAAAAACATATAATCAGTCATATTTTGCTTCACATTTGGATAATGACAAAACAAAAAATAACAGAAGACTTTTCTCATAATATTTTACGGTATTTAAATTGGTAAGTTTATCAACGTCATTGAAATGAGATAATAATCTACAGTTTTCTAGAAATAGATGATTTTTTATATCTGATCATTTTAATTTTTTCAAAAAAATTGATATGTGCATTTTTGTGCATCCTATTGATAGCACAAAATAAATCAAAAATTCTTATTGAATGAGAAAAATGCTAACAAATATTCTCAAAGAAATAAAAAAGATAATTGTTGATTATTCTATTTTATTCTTATCATATATTTCTATAACGAGTAACATCTCTTCAAGCAAAAGATGATGGTCAATTTAAATAGATTGCGTCAAGAGGTTATCTTTTATTATCATTATTATCGGTGGTAATAGGGGTGATAAATGCTGCTTATACGGATAGAAGGCAAAGTCATTCATGAATGTTCAGCAGTTAAAAAAAATGGCAGCTATTAAAGCGCTTGAGTTTGTGGAAGATGGTATGCGGCTTGGAATCGGATCTGGTTCGACAGTCAATGAATTTATTCGTCTTCTAGGTGAGCGTGTTGCGGATGGTTTGCGGGTGACTGGTGTTGCTACTTCAAAATATTCTGAACAACTCTGTCATAAGTTTGGAGTGCCTGTTAGCACTTTAGAACAAATACCTGAGCTGGATCTTGATATTGACGGAGCAGATGAAATTGGTCCTGAGATGATGCTCATTAAAGGGGGAGGGGGAGCATTGTTGTATGAAAAAATTGTAGCGTCGGCATCTCGTGCAATGCTTGTCATTGCGGATGAAACAAAGGTGGTAAAAAGACTTGGTGCTTTTGCACTACCAATTGAAGTTAATCCATTTGGTATCCACACAACATGCAGAGCCATTGAAAAAGTTGCTGATGATTTAGGGCTTTCTGGAAAAATTGCATTGCGAATGAATGGAAAAAATCCTTTTGAAACAGATGGTGGCCATTTTATTCTTGATGCATTTTGGGGCTGCATTTTGCAACCAAAACCATTATCGGATGCACTTCTTGCTATTCCTGGTGTTGTTGAGCATGGACTTTTTTTGGGGTTGGCTTCACGTGCAATTGTCGCTATGGCTGATGGTCAAACAAAAATTTTAGAATCTTTTGATTTTAGAGAAGACAGTTTCATGACGATATGTTAGCACAGTAAAAAAGGGTCTTAAAGATTTTAGGTAGAATAACGAATTAAAATTATAATTAGCGATCGGGGTAATCATTAAATGAAAATAATATTTTCTTTTCAGCGTTTTGTCGTATATTTGGGTGTAGTTGTCGTTTTTGTTGTGAATATTGGAATGGCTTATGCACAAGGTGTGAGCGATCAACATTTAGATTCAGCTAGAAAAGCTATAAGTGCCATTCACGCAACGGATCAGTTTGATAGTTTTTTACCAAATGCGGTAGAAGATCTTAAAACTGTACTGATGAGGGATGATCCAAACTTGGCAGCGGATATTTCTGATATTGTTGATAAGCACGCACTTGCTTTAATTAAAAGGCGCTCTGATCTAGAAAAAGAGATTGCTCATGTATATGCAAAATATTTTACTCAAAAAGAGCTTGATGCAATAACAACATTTTATAATTCTGATACCGGTAAAAAGTTTTTGACAGAAGTTCCCAATATCGCACGTGATTCTTACTCAGCATTTGATATATGGCGTACTGCTTTTATGCAGGATCTTGTAGAAAATGTGAGAAAAGAGATGTCTGAAACACTTAATTTGAATAATTCTACGATGCCTACAAATGTGCCTATAAAATCAGAATCTTCAGGAAATAAAAAATAGCTTGATTGATATCATGACAACCAATGGGCAATTTCTGATTTTTAAAATAGCGGCGGTTTTCCCGCCGTTTTAAATGTTTTAATGAGAATAAGTCCTTTTAGAATGCTGCTTTATAAAAAAGGCTTCTTCAAAAGAAAAAAAGACTTTCATTTGATAATAAAAGATCTTAGCCTACTCTTGCAGATGTATAAGAAGGAATAATTCGTGGGCTCTTTTGACTTTGATTTATTTGTTATTGGAAGTGGTTCTGGTGGAGTGCGTGCAGCACGGCTTGCTGGAGGTCTTGGCAAGCGGGTCGCTATAGCAGAGGAATATCGTATAGGGGGCACTTGTGTTATTCGTGGCTGTGTTCCCAAAAAACTTTATGTTTATGCATCACAATATGTAAAAGAATTTAAGAAAAGTGTTGGTTTTGGGTGGAAATATGCGGATCCAATTTTTAGTTGGGAAAAGTTGGTTGCAGCTAAAAATAAAGAAATATCAAGGTTAGAAGGGCTGTATCGTAAGGGATTAGAGAATAACAATGTGCATATTTATGAAAGTCGTGCTACTTTTGTAGATGATAACACATTAGAGCTTTCTGCCACGGGTGAGCGGGTCAGTGCAGAAAAAATTTTGATTGCAACAGGGGCAAAAGTTGCACCAAATACGTCCATAGAAGGCGGTGGATTTTGCCTCACTTCTAATGAGATTTTTGACCTTGATCAACTCCCAAAATCAATAGTCATTGTTGGTGGAGGGTATATTGGTGTTGAATTTGCTAATATTTTTCATGAATTAGGTGTAAAAACAACGCTGCTCCATCGTGGTGATTTAATCCTTCGTGGTTTTGATCATGATTTGCGGCAATTGCTCAGCGATGAAATGACTGAAAAAGGGATTTCTATTCTCTATGGTGTAACAATTTCTAAAGTGCAGGCTGCAGAAAATTGTTATGAAGTTATTTTATCAAATGGGAAAATAATCAGAGCCGATCAGATTATGTTGGCTACGGGGCGTGTACCAAATACAATGGGTTTAAGACTTGAGCGGGCAGGTGTTAAGGTGAATGAATTTGGTGCAGTTGTTGTTGATGAGAAAATGACAACAAATATCCCCCATATTTGGGCTGTTGGTGATGTAACAGGTCATATTCAATTAACACCTGTTGCGATTCATGATGCAATGTGTTTTGTTAAGACAGCATTTGAGAATATTCCAACAACACCTGATTATGATTTAATTACAACAGCAGTTTTTTCACAGCCAGAGATTGGAACGGTTGGTCTTTCAGAAGAGGAGGCGGTAAAGCGTTATAAGCGTCTTGAAATTTATCGTACAGTTTTTCGTCCTATGCGTAATGTTCTTTCTGGTAGTTCAGAGAAAATGCTTATGAAACTCATTGTTGATGGTGAAAGCCGTATTGTTGTGGGCGCTCATATTTTAGGGGAAAACGCTGGTGAGATGGCACAGCTTATTGGGATAGCTCTCAAAGGAAAGCTGACGAAGGATATCTTTGATGAAACGATGGCAGTGCATCCAACGATGGCAGAAGAATTGGTAACGATGTATAAACCAAGTTATATATATGAAAATGGGAAGAAAATAGAAAGTTAAACAGCATATATTGCGGTAAAAAGCTTTTGATATGCCAATCTGTAAGATTAATCTTTAGAGAGAGTGTAATGATAAAAGAATGGGCACCTGACTCTTGGAGAACAAGGCCAATTAAACAAGTTCCGACTTATCCGGATAAGTCTATGTTAGAAGATGTTGAACGAAAACTGAGAAGTTACCCTCCTTTAGTTTTTGCCGGTGAAGCACGTGATTTAAAAAATGAATTAGCAGCTGTTGCAAAAGGACAAGCTTTTTTATTGCAAGGTGGTGATTGTGCCGAAAGCTTTGCAGAACATGAAGCTGATAATATCCGTGATTTTTTTCGTGTATTTTTGCAAATGGCGATTGTTTTGACCTTTGGTAGTTCTAAACCGGTTGTTAAAATTGGTCGTATTGCTGGTCAATTTGCAAAGCCTCGCTCTTCTGATATTGAAAGAAAAGAGGGAGTTGAATTTCCTGCTTATCGTGGGGATATTATTAATGGCATTGAATTTGAAGCAGGTTCTCGTATTCCAGATCCGCAACGGATGTCTATGGCTTATCGCCAATCTGCGGCAACACTTAATCTATTGCGTGCTTTTTCACAAGGTGGCTATGCTAATTTAGAAAATGTTCACACATGGATGTTGAGTTTTGTTTCTAACAGTCCGCAGGGAGAACGTTATGAATTATTGGCAGAGCGTATTTCTGAAGCAATTGATTTTATGCGTTCTATAGGGATTACATCCAAAACACATTCTTCATTGCGTGAAACATCTTTTTATACCAGTCATGAAGCACTGTTGCTTGGTTATGAAGAGGCTTTGACTCGGATTGATTCAACTTCAGGAAATTGGTATGCAACATCTGGTCATATGTTATGGATTGGTGACCGTACGCGTCAGATTGACCATGCTCACGTTGAATATTGTCGCGGCATTAAGAATCCTATAGGATTAAAATGTGGTCCTTCCATTGAGTCTGATGAGCTTTTAAAATTAATTGATATTTTAAATCCTGAAAACGAGCTGGGGCGGCTTACTCTCATTACGCGCTTTGGTTATGATAAAGTTGAAAGTTATCTGCCTAAACTCATCCGTGCCGTTGAACGCGAGAAGCGTGCGGTTATATGGTCATGTGATCCAATGCATGGCAATACAATTACTGCCAATGGTTATAAGACGCGTCCCTTTGATTATGTTTTAAAAGAAGTAGAGAATTTTTTTGCAGTGCATCGTGGAGAGGGAACTTATCCAGGAGGCATTCATATTGAGATGACAGGTCGTGATGTTACTGAATGTACAGGAGGGGCACATGCCATTTCTGTGGACGATTTATCTGATCGTTATCATACGCAATGTGATCCACGGTTAAATGCAGATCAAGCGTTAGAATTGGCTTTTCTTGTTGCTGAACTCCTTAAAAAAAATCGCGTGACTGACTCGTTAGCAATTGCTGCTGGGGGGTAGGCAAAAATTTGCCTAATATTTTTTAGGTCATTATGGCAGAAGAGAATTTTTAAAAATGATATTTCCGATGATGAAGAATAAAGTTGTGGTTACTAAACTGATGAAATGATACAAAGGCTTATGAAAAATAATTTTCGGGTATCAATTGCTCAATTAAATCCTATTGTCGGTGATATTGAGGGGAATTTTTCTTTAGCTGTCATGGCGCATCAAAAGGCCAAAGAAGAGGGGGCAGATCTTGTTTTATTCACGGAACTTTTTATAAGCGCTTATTCGCCGGAAGATCTTGTTCTAAAACCTGCTTTTACAAAAACATGTGAAGAGACTGTTGAGAAATTAGCAAAGATAACCGTAGGCGGACCAGGAATTGTCATTGGACTTCCATTAAGACGCAATGGCAATATTTACAACGGTGTCATGCTTCTTGATGAAGGGAGAGTCATTGCCGAAAGTTTGAAGTTTGATTTACCTAATTATGCTGAATTTGATGAAAAGCGTTTATTTTCTTCAGGTCCACGTCCTCAGCCTATTGTTTATCATGGAATTAAATTAGGAATAGTCATTTGTGAGGATATTTGGAATGATTCCTCTCTTAGTACAGAGCTTAAAGATAAAGGAGCGGAAATTATTCTTGTCGCTAACGGATCTCCCTACTATCGTAATAAAACTTTAAGACGTATAGATGTTGTTCATACGCAAGCTCTACAATCTGGGGTGCCAATTATTTATGCTAATCAAGTTGGTGGTCAAGATGAATTCGTTTTTGATGGCGGGTCTTTTGCCTTGAATGGAGAAGGAAAAAAGATATTTCAAATGAAACACTTTGATAGCCATATTGCTTTAAGCCATTGGCAAAAAACAACGACGGGATGGCACTGTATTTCAGGTCCTAAAGAAAGTCTTCTCAATGGATTAGCGGCCGATTATCAAGCTTGTGTTTTAGGTTTGAAAGATTACGTTAATAAAAACGGCTTTAAGGATGTTATTCTTGGTCTTTCAGGAGGAATTGATTCAGCCCTGTGTACGGCAATGGCGGTGGATGCTCTTGGTGCTGAGAGGGTTCGCACCATTATGATGCCCTATCATTATACTTCGCAAGAATCATTAAAAGATGCCAAAGAATGTGCTGATCTTTTGGGATGTTGTTATGAAATCATACCGATTGCACAACCTGTTGAGGCTTTTTTAAAGACAATGGCACCTGTTTTTTCAGGGTTATCCTCTGACGTCACAGAAGAAAATCTTCAAAGTCGTATACGCGGTACACTTTTAATGGCGCTTTCAAATAAATTCGGCTCAATGGTGGTAACGACAGGCAATAAGTCAGAAATGGCTGTGGGATATGCAACATTGTATGGGGATATGAATGGCGGGTTTAATCCTCTTAAAGATATTTATAAAATGCAGGTTTATGCATTAGCTGAGTGGCGCAATAAAAATCACTTGCACAATTTGAGAGGACCAGAAGGAATTGTCATTCCATCCAATATTATAGAAAAAGCGCCTTCTGCAGAGCTGCGGGAAAATCAAAAAGATGAAGATTCACTTCCACCTTATCCTATTCTAGATGATATTTTGCAATCTCTTGTAGAAAATGACATGAGTATTGGTGATATTGTTCAACGTGGGTATTCACGGGAAATTGTTGAGAAAATTGAACAGCTTCTTTATAGTGCTGAATATAAAAGGCGACAATCTGCACCCGGTGTAAAAATCAGTTACAAGAATTTCGGACGCGATCGTCGCTATCCTATAGTCAATCATTTTCGCGATAAAAATTGAGTATTATGTTATGGTTAAAGTTCGTTTTGCTCCCTCTCCAACAGGTTATATTCATATTGGCAATATCCGTATTGCGCTTTTCAATTGGCTTTATGCGCAAGCGCATAAAGGAGAATTTATTTTGCGCTATGATGATACAGATGTTGAACGTTCTAAACAAGAATATATTGATGCTATTGCTGTTGATCTTGAATGGTTTGGTATTCAACCAGATTCAATTTATTACCAATCTAAGCGATTTAATCGATATGATGAAGTTGCAGAAATTCTCAAACAACGCGGGCTTCTTTATCCCTGTTATGAGACTGCAGAAGAATTAGAGCGGCGTCGTAAAATCCAGCTTTCACGCAAATTGCCTCCTATTTATAACCGTGCAGCATTAAAATTGACAGCAGAAGAGAAAAAAAACTTTGAATCTCAAGGTCGTAAACCCCATTGGCGTTTTCTTCTTCCTAATTTTGAAAGTGATCCTTTACAAACAAAGCGAACAGAAGTTTGCTGGAATGATGCAATAAAGGGAAAGCAGACGATTGATTTGGCTTCTCTTTCAGATCCTGTTCTTATTCGTGAAGATGGAAGCTATCTTTATACATTGCCGTCTATTGTTGATGATGTAGATATGGCTATTACGCATATTATTCGTGGGGATGATCATATTACAAATACAGGCGCTCAAATTGCTCTTTTTAAAGCTCTTAATGCAGAATTACCGGTTTTTGCTCATACCAATTTATTGGCGACAGTTTTAGGAAAAGGATTTTCAAAACGTAATAATGATCTTTCTATTCGTTCTCTACGGGAAAAAGGATTTGAATCTATAGCTGTTCAATGCCTTGCCGTTTTGATTGGGACATCACAAAATGTACATCCCTATCCCCATCAAGCAGCGCTTTTAGAGCATTTTAATTTACAAGATACATCAAAATCGGTTGCAAAATTTGATATTGCTGATCTTCTTTCTTTGAATAGTCATCTTGTCCATGAACTAAGTTATGAGGACGTTAAAATGCGCCTTAAAAAACTTTCTATTGAGGGAGATAAGGCGGAATATTTCTGGAACGCGATAAGACGCAATATTGATAAAGTCAATGATGCTGTTTTGTGGTGGAAAATCATTCATGATGAACAGAATTTTGATACAGTGGCACTAGAGGATCGTGTATTTGTGCGTCAATCACTCGATTTCTTACCTGAAGGTGCTTTGAATGAGGAAAGTTGGAAAATTTGGACAACAGCATTAAAAGAAAAAACAGGTCGGAAAGGAAAGTTCTTATTTATGCCATTACGTCAAGCACTTACGGGCATGGATCATGGACCTGAAATGGGAAAGCTTTTGCAGCTTTTAGGGCGTGAAAAGGTAATAGAAAGACTCTCTAAGAAATAAGAGAAACTTTTAAAAGGCATCTTTTATTTACTTTATGCTTACAGAGAGTAAAGGACGAGTCTATCTACGCGTCTTTATGAGCATGAATGCAGGAATATCATCACCAAATCCAAGGGGCGTGTAATTCTTATTTTTTCGTGAGCGTTGTTGCTCAGATGGCTTCTTCTTATTATTTGCATTTTTGATATATTCTGTTTTATTCTCTTCTACAGATTTTTTAGTGTGAGCAACAGGCTCTTTTGGAGCAGTTTTCTTTGATGATTTTGAAGATTTTTTCTTTACAACAATATCTTCTGTTTGAGCATCGGCTATTAAAGTTGAAAGATCTCCATTGAGCCATTCAATTTTTTCATTACTCATTTCCTCGATGGCATTGATATATTTTTGATCAGCTTTTGTAACGATTGTAAAGGCTTTTCCGCTGCGATTTGCACGCCCTGTACGACCAATTCGATGGATATAGTCTTCAGCATGTGTCGGAACATCATAGTTAAATACATGACTTACAGCTGGAATATCGAGACCGCGGGCAGCAACATCAGAAGCAACAAGAAGTGTAAGTTTATTATTTTTAAAATCAGCTAGGGTGTTCATGCGCGAATATTGGTCCATATCTCCATGAAGTGCCCCTACATTAAAGTTATGTTTGATGAGCGATCTAAAAAGTTCAGAGATATCTCTCTTTCGATTACAGAAAATGATTGCATTTTGAAGCTCTGCACCTTCATTTTGGATCAGCTCTCGTAAAACCGCTCTTTTATCCCATGATTTATTTCCAGATTTGACAAGCCGTTGTGTAATTGTGGTAGCTGTTGAGGAAGCTTTTGTAACTTCAACAGATACAGGAGAATGTAAAAATTGTTTCGTTAGCTTTGTAATTTCTGGCGCCATTGTTGCAGAAAAGAACAAAGTTTGACGCGTAAAAGGGGTTAGTTTACAGATGCGTTCAATATCAGGAATAAAGCCCATATCCAACATGCGATCAGCTTCATCAATCACAAGGATTTCAACGCCCATCAGGAGCAGTTTACCGCGCTCGCAATGATCAAGAAGGCGCCCTGGTGTTGCTATAAGAACATCAGCTCCCCGTTCAAGTTTGCGATCTTGGAGTTCAAAAGAAACGCCACCAATCAAAAGAGCAACATTTAAACGATGATTTATGCCGTATTTATCGAAATTTTCTTCAACTTGAGCTGCAATTTCTCTTGTTGGTTCTAAGATAAGCGTACGGGGCATGCGTGCTCTTGCACGACCTTTTTCAAGGAGAGTGAGCATAGGCAATACGAAAGAGGCGGTTTTACCTGTTCCCGTTTGGGCGATTCCTAAAACGTCTTTTCTTTGAAGGACATGCGGAATTGTTTCACTTTGAATAGGTGTCGGAGATGTATACCCCGCTGATTTCACCGCATTAATAACCTTTGCGGAAAGACCTAAATCATCAAAACTGTTTAAAGATGGTATCATTTTTTTATCAACTGCTCTGTGATTTTAACTGCGCTATCTAAATGATGATTATAACCAATATTCTACACTCTTTAAAAGTGTTAAGATGTTTTCACAAAAAAACTAACTATAACAATCATATACATATAAAACGCATAATACAATCATTAATAGCGAAATTGTTCTGATAAAATGCGCTCATCCCATGAATGATTTGAGTCAAAAAGGATTGAAGCTGTTACTTCTGTTGCCATTGAAATAGTAACTGAATGGACAGATTTAACTTCAATATTATCTGCAGCAGCGTTTACAGGGCGTTTGTCAGGTTCAAGCATATCAAAGCGCACTGTTACTGTATCGGGAAGCAAAGCTCCATGCCAACGCCGAGGGCGAAAAGGGCTAACGGGAGTGAGGGCCATAAGGGGAGCCATAAGAGGTAAGATAGGTCCTTGTGCTGATAAATTATAGGCGGTTGATCCAGCTGGTGTAGCGACGAGGACACCATCACAACTTAATTGTTCCATGCGTACGTTGTTATCAATGGTGATGCGAATTTTTGCCGCTTGATAAGATTGCCGAAAGAGGGATACTTCATTAATTGCAAGCGCCTCGATAGAATCTTGACATTCAGATTTTGCAATCATGCGCAGGGGATGGATTTCTTTTTTATGTGCGGCAGCAATACGATTGGGCAATTTTTTTTCATGAAATTCATTCATAAGAAACCCTACAGAACCTTGATTCATACCATAAATAGGTTTGCCTGTGTTCATGACATCTCGTACGGTTTGTAACATTGTCCCATCACCACCGATTGCAACAACAATATCAGTTTCTTCCAGAGAAGAATGACCATAAACGGAAATTAATTTATGGGTAGCTTTGATAGCCTCCTCAGTTTCTGCGGAAATAAAATGAAAGCGACTTGGTAATGTAGCCATTTAAAAATTATCCTGATACTTATAATTTATGTTGTAACTTATTTTTGAGAGTTTTGAAGTTGTAATAAAAGCTCTTTTTATAATAAAAAGAGCATTGAATAAAGAGAAGTTATTTCAAGGTAAAGTATCATTAAAAAGTAAAAGGAATGCGTTGTTAGATAAATTACAAACGAGTAATTTTTTTATTAGAATGATAATTTAGCATTGAAGCTAAGAGTATGATTAGTTAAAAGACCATAACTGATTTTAATAATCAGTGTGAAGCACCCGTAGCTCAGCTGGATAGAGCGCTGCCCTCCGAAGGCAGAGGTCACAGATTCGAATTCTGTCGGGTGCACCAAATTCTTCAACTTCATATCATCCTAAATAACAAGATTACCTAAAAAGAAGCCAATTTCCTCTTTTATGAAAATGGTTATTTGAGTTGTTTATTAAGTTTTGCAGCGAATAAGCAAATGATTTTAAGAGAAGTAAAATTTACGGCTGCGTATATAATTTTTCGGTTAGTCATTTTGAATATCGAGATAAAAAAGCAAGGTTATCTAAATATGCTTTCAATTTAACTATAAACATTTAAAAAGTACATTTAATTCAATATGTTATTGTACAACTGATCTGGCGATGTTGATAGTAGATCGCTAAATATATTGTTTTGAGCATTAAAATAGATAGCTAAATTTGCTTTTATTCTATTTTTGGAGTTAAAGGCTGTTATGGTGATATGGAACGCAGATGAGGAATATCACCAGTTAAAGGAATAATAAGGGGGAAAAAACAACCGTCAAGATTTGAATTGTTTCAAAATGCTGTATTCGATATGGTTTTGATATGGGTATCTGGTGATTTCTCTATACACCAATACTGCCAGTTATGTTGGATGAAGGATTGTTTAGCTTTAATCAACTTTCTTATATACCGAACACTAATTATGGTGGTTATTTAGTTGGGAGTATGTTCTTTACGTTTGGCAGTAATTGGGATTATATCTCGTGCTCCTCGCATACTATCTTGTGCAGCTATAGTAATGAGTGCACTTAATTATTTTCATGGCGTTAACACTTAGTCCTTTTGATCCGTTTTGCTGCTGGTGTTGCGAGTGTAGCAATGATGGTTTTGGGTTCTATTATGGTCATGCAGCATAGCCATATGGGCGGATTATTGCTTCGCTTTATGCAGGTGTAGGAGTTGGTATTCTACTACTAGGTAATGAATATGTTATTATTAGTTGAACAGAGCGCTTGATGCAACAAACATTTGGTTTGGAGCTGGCTTAATGTCTGTTCAAAACTTTTAAAAACATACAGGTTTAATTATGATAACTATATCAAAAAACACCTCCGTTATTTCTTTCATTGCAAATGAAACCGCTCCTGTTAATCAGAAAAAACCATCCAAAATATGAATAGATCAATCAAATGGATTTCGTGACTGGTCATGTATATATATATTATCGCATTCGTGCTTTAAACGATTTTGGTGATGTAAAAAAAGGCGATCTGGATGCTTTTATTGAAAATGAAAGCAATCTCTCTCATGATGGTAATTGCTGGGTTGCTGATAATGTCTGTGTTGTAAAATCTGGTTGTGTTTATGAAAATATAAGGGGCTATGGCAATGCTGCCATTGGTGGCTATGTGTATGGCAATACCCTTATATGTGATAAAACCCATGTGTATTTTGGTGTTCATGTTTATGACAATGCTCATCTTTCTTATAACGTTTGAGTTTATCATTAAGCGCGGGTTTATGGGAATGCAAAATTATCCGGTAGTGCACGTATTCATAGCAATGCCGCAGTTTATGATCATGCGGTTGTTAGGCAAGGTTTACGGCAATGCTAGCGTGGGGTGTCATACTAAGGTCTCTACGGCTCTGTTTATGGCAATGCCAAGATCTCCCTGACTATATCGTGATTAGAGGTAATGTATATGGCAATGCAAGAATAAAAAGACATAGCGATTTATATTCGGTTCCCATAAATTGTGAGGTTTATGAAAGCAATAACGTTATCAAGATTGATAAACAGAATAAATGACAGATGTAGGGGCGCTTTTTTGATGGTTATAAACGCATCATAAAAGAAAGCTGTGCCATTGATATGACGCTGCTTGTAAATAGAGGTGCTACAGATCATACAAAAGAAATCAATAATGAATGCATGTATACAAAACGTATCATATTGCAAACGCTCTATTCTATTGATTAAAACTGATCAAAAGGAACGTAAATGACAGATATGATCTTTAATCACTCATTTGAATTACAGAACCTATAAACACTTTATGTATGGCTATAAAGCGTATTAAGAATAACGCTCGCATTTTTGAAGTGGTCATTTGACACAAAGTACATTATCAAAATGTCTCAATGCTTGGTAGGTTCATATCAAGACTCTCAAGAGAAAATGCGTATTAAGTGAATATTTGTAACAAAACCCGTTGTTTACATTTACGAACATTGGTTTTTAAAAGTAGCTTTTCATAAGATAATAAACAACCGCTTTTTATAAAATCTAAGGCTTTTAAACTGTTATAAATCTAGGTTTCAAACGTATTTATAGAGATATCATTTTATGTCTCTAAACGTTTAAACGTTCATTTAGTGAGGTTCTCATAAGCGTATTTTCACTTTGCATTTAAACTTAATTTCTCTGCAAATAAGCCGGTCCATATTTGGGCTGGCAAAATTAATCAGCCCAAATTTGAGCTCGTTAACTTTAGAGTAGAGCAGTCTTTAATATTGTCGCTTTTGACTCAAAATTGAGTAAAACACCATGCCTTTGTAATATGATTGCAATCCTTTTGAAATTTATCTACTTATCTTTATCTTAATAAGTATCCTCAAATTTGAGGGGACTTCATTTGGTTTCGTATTTTTAAACTGTAACTTTTAAAACGTTTTTTGCTTGTTTGCCTGCGTTATATCATTAAAAATCTTTTGATTTCTACGACATAACATTATCAATTTCATTACCTGTTGTGATGATAATATCTATATAATGTCTGCTTATTATTGACTAACTTTTTAGTAAGCGGCGCTTTAAAATCGACTTGTCTTTAAATCCTTTTATGTGCCCTTAATGAATTAAAACCTATTCTATGATAGTTTCAAATGATTATTTCTTTTAAGGTTTAGCTCAAAAAAAGAGTAAACCCCATACCATTCTTTAAACGCATGCAATTTATGTTATCGATAATTTCAAACGATTACGTTTTTAATAATGCGATTTGTGTGTGATAAAAACGTATCATAAAATTTATGAACTGTTATGAATGATAGCTGCGTTCACTTCATTTGAATGTTTACATGCGTTTTATGGTCTATCCATACATGGTAATTGTTTATGAAAAATGGTTAATTAAATCACGTATAAAAGTGTAGATTTTAAATGGGATTCATATAGAATAATTGCACACAACCTATTGACTTTATTATATTTTTTTAGGGAATAAGATTCCATCTCGTTTAGACGTTGCAAAAGAAATCACCAAAGACCTTATTGATAAGATTCTTCTCTTACACGGCGTTATCACTTTTGTTTGCAAAAATCTGCTTTGCTTTTGACTTTTGATATGGATACAACCTCTTTTGAGGTAGAGCAAAGAATTTTTTAATCATGGAGAGTGCAACAGTGTTCTTCAAAAATCTTGATTGGTCTGTTGAAAAAATTAAAGAGTTAGATAATTATTCAGCATGTTATCAACTCCCAGATTGTGAAGTACAAATTCTTTATAATGACGCAATTATCAAAGATTATTCGCAATTTGATGTTGGAGTTTCGATTAGTACTGGTATTTTAGCTGCTGCCTGTATGGTAATTGATCCCTATCAATTCTCAGCACTTACAAGATCTACAACTTGATTTTTATAAAAAGGGGTTGAGAGTTTGTGAAGAAGGAATATATGCAGATTGGTTGGAATTAAGCTTGATTATGTCTTGAAATAGGCGATAGAAAAAATTGATCTTCATAAATGCTTTTATTCCAGATATGGAGCACCACCTTGGCGATAGAGTGAAGTTGGAGGCACATAAAGGTTATTCAAGGTATATGATGCAGATTATAGCTTACTTCATATTGGTGCACTGGCTTTATTGGGTGATGTTGCAACCTTACAATCTTATTACCAAATTTTCAGTACAGAGGATCATTTAGGCTTTGATGAAAATACCTAACAGATTCATTTTGAACGTGCATTGGCTTTAGTCAAAGAAGTAGTCAAATCTAAGCAACTCAGCTACGCTTTCATTGCAAAAGTAGTAAAAAATATGAACCATCTGGAAGAAAAACAAAGTTCTTAATAAGAGCTTTCCAGAGAGGTGGAGTTTCATTCTTGGAAGGAAAAAAATAGCTAAATTTATCGAAACAAAAGCTAAGGAATAGTTCCTTAAGAAATATCAAGAAGATCTAAAAAGATTATAGGAGCCAGAGTCTGGTTTAAAGATGCCATCATCAGTTGAGTTAACTCAACAATGGTGGAGTTTTATCCATTGGCGGAAATCTGATGTTTGAAAGAGGCTTTCTTGATGTGAAGGTAATATTGTAATAAATAATTATTATAAATCAATATGTTGTATATATTCATTGTTTTGAGGTTAATGACCATTGACAAATAATTTTGCACCATTTTCTCTCTTCCAGCTTTTCGTCAATCATCAATGAAAATTTTTTATAATGGAAAGTTCATTGATAATATAACTTTTGTATGTCATTACTTTACGCTTAAAAAAAATATAAAAATAATGAAATGCAATTGAGTTATCAACTGCTTATTCTTTTCAATTTTTAATCATAAAAAAATCTTTTTATTCATTTTGCTTATAAAAAGAATTAGCTTTTTTCTGGTGATACAAGTGGAGAAATAAGGATTTTAGATATGTTTCGGCGTTCCATTTCAATCACTTTAAAGTGTAAACCATCAGTTTCAAAGCTTTCTCCCTCATTTGGTAAATGACCAAACTGCCAAAGCATAAAGCCTGCCAGAGTCGTATAACGATCTGCTTCATCCACAAGGTTACGCCCAAGATAACCACTTAAACGGCGGATATCAGCATATCCCTCAACAAGAAGACTGCCATTTTCAAGTTGTTCTGCGATCATGAGTTCTTCATCGTCATCAGGAAAGTCTCCTGCAATAGCTTCAAGAATATCGGTTGGTGTTGCAATTCCTTCAAAAGATCCATGCTCATCAACAATAATTGCAAGCTGAATCGAAGAATGACGTAATTGCTCCATCAATCGTAAAACACTTGTATTTTCATGAACAACGAGGGGTTCTCGCATAGCTTTTTTCCAATTAATCTTTTTCCCCTCAGCCAAATTCAAAAGAAGATCTTTTGTCAACGCAACGCCAACAAATTCATCCACTTTTTCACGCGCAAGAATTAAGCGGCTATGTTTAACCTTTTGTAATTCTTCACGCATTTCATTTTCATCAGCATTTAAATCTAACCACTCAATCTCATTACGCGGCGACATGATAGAGCGAACAGGGCGATCAGCTAAATCGAGAACACCACGAATCATCTCCTTTTCTTCTGGTCTAAACAACTCAGAAGCTGCGGCCTGTTCAGCAATAACATCTACAGTCTCAGCAAGGTGACTATCTTTGCTTCCTCCTCCTAAGAGCCTCAAAACAGCATCAGCTGTTCTACTGCGTAGATCATTCGTTTTAATCATTTTTTCACGGTTACGACGTCCAATTTGATTAAAAGCTTCGATGAGAACAGAAAAACCAATAGCAGCATACAAATACCCTTTTGGAATATGAAAACCAAATCCTTCAACAATGAGAGTAAAACCAATCATCATCAAAAAACCAAGACAAAGGATTACAATAGTGGGATGACGATTAATAAAACGCATAAGAGCACCAGATCCGCACATCATTACTCCCATAGCAGCTATGACTGCGATATACATAACTGCTGCCTGCTCTTTTGCAATCATACCTGTTGCGGTAATAATACTGTCTAGTGAAAAAACGGCATCCAGCACCACGACTTGGACGATTACTTGCCAAAAAACAGCATAACCAACGCCTGTTTTTCTTTCATGTGATACTCCTTCTAACCTTTCATGTAATTCTAGCGTTCCCTTTGCGAGCAAAAAGGCTCCACCACCGATTAAAATAAAGCTATGCCAACTAAATACAAAAGATGAAAGTGAAAGAATTACTCTATCGAGTCTCATAACCCATCCAATAACGGTAAGAAGAAAAAGCCGCATAATTAATGCTAAAGTAAGACCTATAAAGCGTGCGCGGTCACGCAAATGCAGTGGCAATTTTTCAGCTAAAATTGCAATAAAGATAAGGTTATCTATTCCTAAAACAATTTCGAGAAAAACCAGCGTGATCAAACCAAACCACGCATGGGGATCAGTGATCCATTCCATCATTCCTTACCTTTTAGAAGCTTAAAAGCGCGCGATTGACAAAAAAAATTCATAGTCTTTTATTCGTATATTGGATCATGAACATTGAATGTAAAAAACTTATATTCAAAGAAAAAAACAGCACAATATTGCTTGAATGCATGTGATTTTTGATAAAACAAAATGATGCCCCATCCCGCTTACAACCACAAGAAGGTTCCTCTAATTTTCGCTCGGGCATTATGCTCGATAATCCTCTAACTATAGGTTCTGTATAACAATCAGAACATTTATTTATAAAGCTTCTTATAATGGGTTTATTTTTATATAAGATCAAGTGGTGAATATCATATTTTTAACCTTACAGACAATGAGTTTATATAACAAACAACAAAATATCTGGACATCTATCCTTAGGAGCGTTATAGAAACGCTCATTCTCGTCTTTTGAGAAGCTTATGGGTGATTAGCTCAGTCGGTAGAGCAGCTGACTCTTAATCAGCGGGTCGTGGGTTCGATCCCCTCATCACCCACCATTTTATTTTATACCGTAAATAACTTATTGATTGCGTAATTTTTTTAAGGTATGAGTTGCTAAATAAAATTGGGCAGTAGGATTTCCCCATATCTGTTTGTTTAAAAGTGAAGATTGTTGATATAGCTTAGTCATCGGTTTTTGTACTTTTTAGGGGACTCAAAGAACTTCCAAAGGACATTTAAAGATCTTTTAATGCGTATTGTTTCTTTTTTTTAAGTTGCAATTGGTAAGGAGAAGCTTCTTACCGACAATTGTGTTATTTAAAGGGGTATAAAAATCAACAGTTTTCACTTCTTTTAATATAAATTGATTAAAATTTTTTTGGATTTTTAGCATATTGTTTAAAGACAGAAGAAACTTTACACTTTAGTTGTGTCAGCAGCGTGGATATTTTTTGATAACTCTCCCGCTTAAACAAAAAACTTCTGTAATAATCATCAGTATTCCAAGAGGATAAATCAAGATAAAATAAAGTAGTTATCTGGACATACATAGTAGTTATATGGATATACAAGTAATAAAATTAGATCAGTTTAATTGTTTAAAGCTAATACCTGTTAAACGAAAGACAATAAACTTTAATGAGGCTTAAAGTTTTAAAATATTAAGCTGTGTGGTTTTACGCTATGCTGTCTTTCCGTTAGCTAAACCTCTAAAAATATAAATATTAAGAAAGCCACTCAGATTCATTATAATATATTGATTTATAAAGAATTGATTATTCTTTGTTTGAAAAAACTTTACTATCATAAACTTCTTTTGTTTCAATCCCTCTTATAATAAATTAATTAAAATCATTCATTTGTGCATCATAAATGGGATTAACGTGTGGATAAAGACTATTGAAGAAAGGCATAAAAATAATTCTTATTAATGTTCTTAAGTGCTAAAAGTTATCATAACATTGGAAAAATAGTATAATGGCACAGGCTTGCTCTTTTATTAAGTATAAAGATGATGGTGCAACAATAGCTTTACTATTATACCATTTATGGGTATTGTTGTGTAATGGAGAAGAGCGTTGAAAGAGGTTTCTTAAAAAAGATATGTAAATTGGCAACACGATGGTGTTTTGTTCTTTTATAGGTACATAAAAAAAGAAGTCATTGATAGCCTTTTATTTATTCAGGTGGTGTTTTGGGGGCTCTTTTCCAATATTGTTGCGCCTCAAAAATGACGACCACAAATAATGAAAGGATGAGCGGTATAATCAAATAAAACATTCTAAAGACAATAAGTGCTGCAATAACATCGGTTGGATTTATATTGGGCATGCCTGTTATGAAAAGAGCTTCAAGAACTCCTACTCCTCCTGCTGGAGCATTAGAGAGAAGAGTTATCGTAAAAGACGCTAGGAAAACACCAAGAACAGAGATAAAATGAATATCTGCGTTATGTGGGAGAACAGCATATATAATTCCTGCTGCTCCTAAAAGCTCTAGAGGGCTAATGAGAAGCTGTTGAATAACAATTTTCAGTCGTGGATAGGAAAGTTGAATTTTCTTCCCCAAGCGTAAGGGCTTTAACTGAAGCCAGCTGCCAAACGTATAAAGTGCTATACAGCTGAGTAAAATTGCTCCAGCCGTTGTTCCGAGCCATTCAGGAAGTTCTTTATGAATGAGGGTGATAATTTCGGGTTGCAGCACCAAAACGATTCCCAAAAGTAAGATTGTGCCGATTACAAAAGTAAAAGAGCAAAAACCTACTAATATTGCGATTTCTGTTCCGTTTAATCCTTTCATTTTATAGGCGCGATAGCGTACAACGGCACCAGAAAAAACTGAAGCACCGATATTGTGTGAAAGAGCGTAGGTTGTAAATGAACATATAGCGATAAAAATCCAAGAAATTTTATGGCCTAGATGTTGCAAGGCAATTCGATCATATCCAGCAAGAGCAGCATAAGCTAGGAGAGAACATAAACAGGCTAATAACCAGTGCTGTGCATTTAAATTGCTCAAGCGCTCCAATACATCCCCAAATGAAATGGCAGAGAGCTTCATATAAAGAATTCGAATAGATACCAGCATTGCTAAGATACCAATCAATGGCCATATAAATTGCTTTATTTTCACGATTCTGTATCCATTTTATGTTTTCTGTAAATTTTCATGATTGAGCATATTCCTTACAGATCTTCGTTCTGTTATATACTCTATAATACCATTGGCAATTTCTTCATCATCTGTTACTACAACATCAGCACCTAAATCAATGAGATATGTTGTTTCTGTGTCGGATAATGCATGTGTGATTATCTGGATATCTTTCTTCATATCACGGATATTCACGATACATTCTCCTACTTCAATGGTACTTCGCATTGTAATAACAACTTTATGTGCATTATTTATATTTGCTGCGTTCATTATTTCTTGTTGAATGATATTGCCGCAAATAGCCTCAAAGCCATCTGCAATCGCTTTATCAGAGAGGCGTTTTGATTCTTCTACGATCACTATAGGTTCACCTCTATTTATTAAAGATAATGCAACACACTTACCGATACGACTATAGCCAATAATTACGATATGGTTGTTTTTTAAGGTCATCGGTAAAAAATCTTGGTCAGGATCTTGTGGATCAATATCAATAATTGTTTGGGTATTTTGTGAAGATGCAGAATTTTTTTCTAGACGTTTTTTAATTTTATTACAGGCAATGAAAACAAGAGGATTGAGCAAAATAGAAAAAATTGCTCCTCCAAGAATTAAATCATGAGCGTCATTGTTTAAAAGTCCTAAGCTTAAACTTAAACCAGCAAGGATAAAGGAAAATTCTCCGATTTGGGCAAGGCTTGCAGAAATAGTCAAAGCTGTTGCATTAGAATAGCGAAAAGCTTTAACGATGAAAAAGGCAACAGCAGATTTTCCGATTACGATAATGAATAAGGTTGCTAAGAGAGGGAAAAAATGAGTTAAGAGTTTCTCGGGGTCAAATAACATGCCTACAGAAACAAAAAAGAGAACAGAAAAAGCATCGCGCAGTGGTAAAGATTCTTCCGCGGCACGGTGGCTTAATTCTGATTCGCTCATGACCATACCAGCAAAAAAAGCACCAAGAGAAAGAGAAACTCCAAATAAATGAGCGGCTCCGAAAGCTACTCCTAATGCAATAGCAAAGACGCTAAGACGAAATAATTCACGTGATCCCGATTGTGCGCTCATTTTTAAAAGCCATGGGATAACGCGTCGCCCAATGACGAGCATAAGTGCAATAAATACAATTACCTTCAGGATGGTGAGACCAAAAATACCCCAAATACTTAAATCCAACCATTGAACAAGAGGATCCAACGCTTCTTTTTTGGTATTGCTGAGGGCACTTGCCAAGGAAGGGATGAGGACAAGTATAAGGACCATTGCTAAATCCTCAATAATCAACCATCCAACGGCAATGCGTCCTTTTTCTGTTTCAATAAGATGACGCTCTTGCAAAGCACGTAGCAGGATAACGGTACTTGCTATGGATAAAGCAAGACCGAAAATCAAACTACCACTAAAGCCCCATCCCATAATCAGACCAAGGCACAAACCTAGAAAAGTAGAAAATGCCATTTGTGCAATAGCAGCGGGGACAGCAATAGCTTTGACAGATAAAAGGTCTTTTAATGAAAAGTGGAGCCCAACACCAAACATCAGCAAAATAATACCAATTTCAGCAAGTTGATTAATGATGACGGAATCTATTTTAAATCCGCCTGTATTGGGTCCCACAATAACACCAGCTAACAAATAGCCTACAAGGGGTGAAATACGTAAACGGCTAGCAATCATTCCCAAGAGAAATGCTAAACATAAGCCTGCAACAATAGTTGTGATAAGTGGTGTGTCGTGGAGCATGGATTATTTACTATTCTTGATCAAAAAGCGAATGAATGAAAACGACTATATTTCTATGAGAAGAGAGGCGAGATGTACCATACGCATTAAAGGGCATTTTTATTTCACTTTGATATTTGCACGATTATTTCGCTCACGCCACCAATTTCCTAGCAGGAGTAAAATAGGAGCAGCAATAAAGATAGAGGATGATGTTGCAATAATAATCCCAAAGACCATGGGTAATGCAAAATTATGAACAGCACTTCCACCCCATATCGCCATGGGGAGCATCGCAAGAATTGTTGTGGCTGATGTAAAAAAACAACGTACAAGAACCTGATTAATTGACAGATCAATCAGCTCGCGCAACGGCATTTTTTTATAAAGACGCATATTTTCGCGCATCCTATCATAGACGACAACTTTATCATTTATAGAATATCCAACAATTGTTAAGAGTGCGGCGATAGCCGTTAAATTAAAATCAAATTGAAATAAAGCAAAAAAGCCAATCATTTTTGTGGTGTCTAGAATGAGAGTGATAATTGCTCCAATGGCAAAGAACCACTCGAAGCGTAACCATATATAGAGAGACATGGCAATAGCCGCAAGAATAACAGCAGTAAAAGCAGCTGTGGCAAGCTCACCTGAAATTTTGGGACCAACAACTTCTATTTGATCGAATGTGGTATCGGGATAGATATTTTGTACAGCTGTTTTGACCTTATCAATGGCGGTGGTTTGTTGTGCTTCGCCACCGCTTTGTTTCTGCATGCGAATTAATACGGTATTTTCGTTATCAATATTTTGCAAGGTAACTTCACCAATATTAAGAGTAGAAAGCTTGGAACGCAGAGTTGCTAGATCTGCTGGTCCTTTCGTGGTAATACTCATTTGGCTTCCGCCAATGAAATCAATACCAAAATTCAATCCAGGCTTAAAAAAGAGAAAAACTGAAGCCATTGATAAAACAATTGAGACGCCAATACCAATGAAACGTGCTTTCATAAAGTGGAAAGTTGTGTTTTGTGGCATGATGTTGAAAGCAGAGTGAATATGCAATTTTTTAATTTTCCATTTACGAACGATCCAAATCATGATGATGCGTACAATGGTGATATTTGTAAACATGGAGATGATAATACCAAGCAACATTGTTACGGCAAAACCACGAACGGGGCCGGTCCCGAACCAAAATAGTAAGACGGTCGCTATAATTGCTGTAACATTTGCATCAACAATGGTTGCAAAAGCGTGTTTAAATCCACGATCTAAGGCTGCAAAAGCACCCACACCTTTTCGACTTTCTTCACGGATACGTTCATTGATAAGGATATTAGCATCAACGGCAATACCGATACCTAAAATAATACCAGCAATACCAGGCAGCGTAAGCGTAGCTCCCAAAAGACTCAGTGCAGCAAATGTTAAAATTGTATGCAGAGCTAGCGCTATATTGGCAATTAATCCCCAAATACGATAGAGAAGAAAAATAAAAATTGCAACAAGAATAAAGCCAATTATGCCGGTGTAAAGTCCCATTTGGATGGCATCAGCACCAAGATTTGGACCTACAGTTCTCTCTTCAATGACCGTGAGTGGTGCGGGGAGGGAACCAGCACGAAGCAGAGCAGCCAGAGTTGAGGCTTCTTTGGGGTCAAAGTTTCCTGTAATTTGACCTTGTCCATTGGGAATGACACTATTGATGGTCGGAGCGGTTAAAACTTTATTATCCAGAACAATGGCAAAAGGACGGTTAATATTTTGTCGTGTTATATCAGCAAATATTTTTGCGCCAGCGGAATCTAGCGTAAATGAAATAATGGAACGTCCTGGTATTTGGGGGTCAAAACCTGCACGGGCATCTTTCAGGACATTTCCATCTAAAGCAATTTGATCATAAATTGCATAATGTTGTGTTGCATCAGTGTATCCAGGGAGAATAGAAACACCTATAGGGGGATTATTGGGGTCCACATTAGAAGGAACAAGATGAAAACTCATCTTAGCGGTTGTTCCTAAAAGATCACGCAGTTGTTTTGGATCTTGTAGTCCAGGCAATTGGACCATAATACGATCATTTCCAACCTTTTGGATGGCTGGTTCTGAAACACCAACTTGATCTATACGACGACGGATGATTTCTAAGCTTTGTTCAATAGCATTGCTGACACGGTCTTTTATACCAGCTTCTGTTAATGTGACGCGGAGAGTTTCATTTTGAGCACTGATCGTGATGTTATGTTCTGTTGTGCCAAAGCTACTGTGTATGGGGGTTATTAATGTTTTCAAAGCAGAGAGTGCTTTTTCAGTTTGCGATGGATCAGAAATAAGGGCAATAACGCTATCTTCAACGATACGCACACTTGAGGTGCGGATTTGTTTTTCACGCAATACATTGCGCACATTGCTTAAAACTATATGTAACTGATCGCGTTTTAACGTTTTGCTATCAACCTCGAGCAGGAGAGAAGAGCCTCCTTGAAGGTCAAGACCAAGTGCTACACGGGTGTCGGGTAAGAATTTCGAGTTTTTAACTTGTTCGTGTGAAAATAAATTGGGTAAGGCAACATAAATGCTGCTTAAAAGAATAAAACAATAAAGGGTAGTTAACCAACCAGGTGTACGCATGATATATTCCGTAAATAGGCAATCTAACAGTTATTCAAAGTTAAAAGCACAAGTAAAATAAGATGATCGTTTTTATATTCAAGGAAGAGAATTAAGTGTGTTCATTGGGAGGAGCGCGTTTATTTGAGAAATATTGTGTTTTAACGTTACGAAATCGTGTGTCAACAGCTGGAATCCTTATTAAAAAGAAATCCAATGTTAGGATTTTTTGAAAGGTTCTCATAAAAATAGATTCTGTATGGAGTGTTACAAGTTTTTTGTTTTCAGTTGTGGTAACATTCACATGATCACACTTATGATGTAAATCAAATCTATTCGTTTTAATGACGTTATTGGTGTGTGATTGTTTGATTAAATAAGCACGCGTTTCTAGGTTGCTCGTCAAGAATACACCTAAACTGGATAGAAAAATCCAGGTTGTCAAAGGAAGAAAATCTTCTTTTTTGCAATAAAGGTGCAAAAAAAACATGCTAGAGTGCCTTCTTTAATCTTATTGAGTTCAGCTTATTTATCATTCTTTTATCTTATTATCAGTATTATAGGATAAGGGAAAGCTTTTATAAGATTATTCTATAAAAGTTGAAAACATCTACTTTATACCATATTTAAAAGAGAGAAATAAAATCCTTTTTGTGCTCATAAGGTAGATATGTATTCATTTTGTAGAAAAAACATCCACATACTTTTCCTTCTTTTGGGGATTATCTTTGTATTTAATTCTGGTGCATGGGGTAATAGGGGGGCACAAAATACAATTGTCGAACAAACGATAGCTTCTTATTCAGTTGATGAAATTATTCAGCAACAACAGTTGATTATTGAGACTCTTGAAGAAAATACTGAAACTTTAAAAAGAGATTTTGACAGAAAGCCAGAAGATGAGCGTGCTTTAGAAGAATTACGGTTACGTGCACAAGATATCAGTGAACGTGCTATTGAGGCAGCATTTGTTTTGCGTCCTCCTCTTAATGAGATTAATACACTTCTTGATCAATTAATGGAGCTCCATCGTGAGGTGAAAAAACTGAAAAGCTCAGTGAAGGAATATTCCTACTTGATAGAGCAAAAAGCTAAAATTAACAGTATCATGCTTCGTTTTGAAGCAATTTTCTTAGCGGCAAATAGAATAGCTGAACTTTCTATTTCTCAATCTCGGGAGCTTTTTAAACGCACGCTTACGTATAGGCTTGAGTTTTCGATTCCGATGGTTAAACATCTCGCCCAAAAAACAAAAGAGGCTTCATCAGATTTTCTTGTGTTGTTAAATTCTTGGTGGAATTTTATATTTTACTTCAAGTTTTTACAACTATTTCTTTGCTTTTTAATTCCACTTTTTATTACTTTGGGACTTTCGTATTTTTCTCAAAAAGTTCTTGTTCATGTGTATTGCCACTTTACGAAGTCTAATGAGGAAATATCTTATTTACAACGCTTATTGATCGCCTTTATTTCAGTTCTCTTACCTTCACTTGTATGTATTCTTTGCGTTTATCTTGTGTTGTTTTTGTTTCGTAGTTTTAACTTAGATCCAGGTAAACTTACAACAGTTTTTGATATGATAGGTTGTCAAATTATTTTATTATTTTTAATCAATCGATTAGCTGTTGTTCTTCTATCATCGAATAGGCCCCATGTGCGTCTTCTCAGTATTGCACCATCGTCTGCTTATCAATTAGTGATTTTACTCACGTCTTTAGGGGGTATTTTGGCATTTGACGCTGTTCTTGATAGTATTTATCAAATCATTTCAGCGCCTCTATCTTTGACAATTGCTAAAAGTTTTATTGCTGTTTTTCTTGTAGCGATATTGCTATTTATAATATCATTTGTACCTTTGCGGTTTAGACGTAGGCGTGTTCAAGAAGAAAAAAAAGAGCCATACTTTTGGCCATTTTATATACGCATTCCTCTTATTGGCTTGGGGTTACTGCTCTTTGTATTGAATTTTTTAGGTTATGTTGGACTTGCGCGTTTTATTACGCAGCAAATTATGATTGATGGAGCATTTTTAGTTCTCATGTATTTAGGAATACAAAGCGCTCAAGCACTTGGAACTAAAGACCAATTTATTAAAACAACGGTTGGTCATCTTTTGATGCAGAGGTTTCATTTAGAAGAAAAAACGATGAATCAATTGGGAGTTTTTATGAGCGTTTTTCTCAATTTATTTGTTGTTATATTTTGTGCAATGCCAATTGCTGTACAGTTTGGATTTTCCTATTCTGATTTAAAAGCAGTTTTGTGGCAATCGGTGACCGGTTTTCAGATTGGAAATATTAGTCTTTCTTTGATTTCTCTTGTAACAGGAATTATTTCTTTTTGTGTTTGCTGGTTTCTTATTCGCCGATTTATTGGTTGGTTAGATAATGTGGTGTTGGTTCATGGAGAGTTCGATTCTGGTATACGTAATTCTATCAAAACAGTGATAAGTTATGGAGGCGTTGTTGTATCTGCTTTGACCGGATTATCAATGGCAGGTTTGGATCTTAGAAATTTCGCTCTTATTGCTGGAGGACTTTCACTTGGTATAGGTTTTGGTTTACAGAATATTGTCCAAAACTTTGTCTCTGGACTTATTATTTTAGTTGGAAGACCATTTAAAATAGGAGACTATATAGAATCTGGATCAGTAGGGGGGGTTGTTAAGCGTATTAGTGTGCGTGCAACGGAACTTGAGACCATTCAGCGTAAGACGATTATTATTCCCAATTCAAGCCTTATTAATAACAACGTTAGTAATTGGACACGACGTAATAAAGTAGGACGAATTGATATACCAGTTACTGTATCATCTAAGGTTGCTCCAGAGCATGTTGCTGAAATTTTGTTAGAGATTGCTTCTGCGACAGAAGGCGTTTTAAAAAATCCTATCCCACAGGTAAGTTTTACAGCATTTGATCGTAAGAGTTTTTCCTTTAATTTGGCTATTTATGTGCCTAATATTACCTTATCTTCTCATGTAACCAATGCTCTTCGATTTAGCCTATATAAGCGTTTTGCTGAGGAAGGAATCTTAGAATGCTAAAATATACTTATATTTTGATTACAGTTATTCTATTAAGTATTTTTACCATAACAGCTTTTGCTGCAACAGTGAAGAATACTGATTTAAAGATACAATCTCTTATTGTTGTTGAAGGAAGTATACCTTCAACAATTTCTTTAAATACTCATCAAACAATTACAATTTGTATGAAGGGATGTTTTATAACTTTTCCTAATAAAGACCGTTTTGCAATAAAGGCAGATGATATTATAGAAATCAGTAGGGGAAGAGCAATTTTTAAATAAAATGATTGAGAATTTTTGTTTGGGGACAAGATTTAGAAGGATAATGATATTGTCGTATTAATAATCTCATCCTTTAGAAAATGGTAAAAAAAAGTATGATTTTAGTATAAAATGGATGTTTTTTTATACTATGTATAATCTACAGTATGCATTTTGGATGTAAGAATATTGAGGTATTTATAATATTGTTAATGAACATCGATTATCTAAAAATAATTACATCATTTTTAGATTTTTTTCATTAAAAAGGCATAAAATATACTATTTTGTGATTTTTTTTGCGGTATTTTTGATACAAAATGTTTTATATTTCATCATTTTAAAAATATAATAGGTATTTTTATTAAATATTTATTATTTAAAGTATTAATTATTCTAATATTTTAAAATTTATTTGATAATATTAAATTTTGGTGTAATGATATATTATTATAGTGATAAATTTAAATGTAAATATAAAGGAGTACATGCAATTTTACAGCATAAGATTTTATAAAACTTTGTTTTTCTAAATGTGATTTTTGATTATATTTAAATTTAGCAATGGGGTATAATTTTATGAATACAAAATTTATAACAGCATCTGTTTTTTCTTTGATTTCACCTTCTATAGTACAGGCTGCAGATGTGGTGGCTCACGAAGAGCCATTACATGTTGCCTCAGAAGTTGTTGCTTCTTCACCTTTTTCTTGGGCAGGTTTTTATTTCGGGGGGCAAGTTGGTGGCTTTTCAAGTAAGACTTCTGCAATAACGCGTGATGTTGATATTCCTCTCTATCCCGATGAGGAGAGTAAAAGTAAACCATGGGTGCCTGTCGAGAAGCAGTATATGCCTGAGCTTTCTGGATTTATAGGTGGTTTTTATGCGGGTGTTAATTTTGATCTCGGTAATAATTTTATTGTGGGGATTGATACGGATATGCTTTTAACGGAAAAAAAGGATACAAAAACAAGATTTCAGGCTGATGAAACGAGTGCAGGTGGTCCTAACACTGGTGGATCAGGCACTGAAGGATCGGGTACTGAAGGATCGGGTACTGAAGGATCGGGTACTGATACTGAGGAATTAGGTACAGAAGGAAAAAGTCGAAAAAAGGCAAAACTTGTCAGAAGACAGGGTAGAGACTTTTCTCGCTCTTCTACAGAGGATAAAGAAGAGAAAGACAGTTTAACGTTTAATCATACGTTAAAACAAAAATGGACAGGTGCTACACGGGTGCGTGTTGGGTTTTCTGCGGGGCATGTGATGCCTTATATTGCTGGTGGTGTTGCTTATGGACAGTTTCAAGATATTTTGTCGACAGTAATTACGGGAGGTGAGCCATTTAATAGGACATCGGATGTAACAAAAACGATGATTGGTTATACTCTCGGTGGTGGTGTTGATTTTGCAATGACAGATCATCTTGTTGTGCGTGCGGAATATCGTTACTCAGATTTTGGTAAAAGGAAATTTAAAGACGAGATTGAAGTTAAGTATAAGACGAATGATTTTCGCGCAGGAATAGCTTACAAATTCTAATTTTGTAGGATAAAGGAGCTTAAATTTAAGAGGTCCTATTTCTTCGATAGGGCCTTTATTTTTTAATTTTATGCATTGTAAACACTATTTTATGGTGAAAAAAGGGGGGCTTTGACTTTGAGTGAGAATGAGGAGGTAAGGAAGAGTTACTCAGATTCTTAATTGTTAAGAATAAAAAATTTTTAGTTCACGAGGTGTGGTTGAAACATTTGTTGGCAAAGAAGGATTGCTTCGTCTTTCATATTATTACAGTTATCACTTTATAATACCGTTATAGAGTTGCAAACAGTAAACTTAAAGAGAGTTTTTACTATCTAAGTAATGAGAAAATAAAGAAAATTCACATAGAGTGGTGCGGACGGCGTGCACGTTTGTGCAACAATTTTTTCTTCCCTTAGAACTCTCTAGAATATCACCTGATAGCACAGTTTATCTTTTTTCTATTTAATAACTAATTGTTTTTATTTTATTTTATTTATTAAATTGCCTTTTATATATAATCTTGGTACCAGATGAAAGTGCTCCAAGTGTAATTCAAAAGGTGTTTTTAAAAAGGTGGTTCGAAGAACGTGATAGACTGTCTGTCTTATCTGTAAAAAATCTATCTAAAGGAAAATATGCTGACAGAGCTGGTTTATGGCTTATCAAAACTACACCAGATCAAGGATGATGGCTTTTTAGGTTTGACCTCAATAAAAGACGACGAGAAATGGGATTAGGCTCTTGTCGCTATGTATCTTTAAAAGAAGCACTGTTCAAAGCTTTAGCTTATCGTGATCTTTTAAATCAAAGAATTGACCCGATTCGCCGAAAACAAAAAGAAAATTTGCGTCGAGCAGGGGGGATTTCTTTACGAGAAATTGCCTCTAGTGCTTTTGAAGCGAAAAAAAACGAATTGAAAAATGAAGGAAAAGCAGCAAGCTGGTTAACACCTCTTGAGTTACATGTTTTTCCTAAACTTGGTGATACGCCAATCATTGAACTGACGCAAATTGATATAAAAGGATGCATTTCTCCCATTTGGAAGACAAAAAACGAAACAGCAAGTAAAGCTCTATCCCGCTTGAATATAGCTATAAAACATGCGGCGGCACTTGGTATAGATGTGGATATGCAATTAAAAGCAAAAGCTTTATTAGAAAAGTTTATTCAAAATACCCAAAATATTCCAGCAATGCCATGGAAAGAAATGCCTAAGTTTTTTCAATCTTAAAATGATGAGCTTGTATCACATCTAGCCTTAAAACTTCTTATTTTGACGGTTTTTTGTTTTATACCAATCAGGCATATTCGATCAGAAGAGATTTATGGATCAATATGGATTATCTCAAAAGAAAATATGAAGAGAATTGTTGGAAAGGTTTCTGATTTTCATGTGCCGCTTACAGCTGAAGCGCTTGCTGTTATTGAAAAAGCAAAAAATAGAAAAAATGGTTTTTTATTTGCTGAGAGTTTTGAAAAGCCTATATCTGATGTAGCACTTTCTAAATTCATGAAAGACAAAGGTTTTGATTATAGACTTCATGGTTTCAGATCGATTCTGTGGGACTGGATAGCAGAGACAACGTCAGCACCATTTGAAATTGCAGAATCTGTTCTTGCGTATTCAGTTGGGAATTCAGTGACAAAGGCTTACATGCGGACGGATTTTTTAGAATAGCGCCGTGCTCTCTTAGAACAATGGGCGTCTTTTATATCCGGAGAGGCTTGATAATTGTTATGTCTATTGTCGCGTCAGGTGTCTAAGAAACACTTAAGCGATTAGCGGATAGATTACGATATAATCTCTCTTTCCTCGCTTTAAAAGCGGGGAGGGGGTAAAGCTTTCAGTTTTTGGTTAGCCACTGTTTAAAATGTGCAAAGACATTGTCTATTGCATCCATAAGACGAGCAAAATAAAGGATAACCATAAAGAGGGATGAATGCCATCCATTTTATCAAGCGAGACATCATTTTCACGCTTTTGTAGGTCATAATGATTTCTTGAAGCATTTCTTTTTCTGCTTCTGTAAGCTCTATATCGTCTTGTGTTTTTTTTCTAGCCATGTTTCCACCCACACAAGCGTTCACCTAGATTATTGTGCTTTAAGATCTCTCTTGCTAAGTTTGAACTGATGGTGTTCAGATCTTTCTTGTCTAAATAAATTGGCAACCAGCCAACACAAGAAGAAGCATATTTATTTGTTGCGCAACCAGTCAGAGAGAGCAGCACGCACATCAGCATCACTTTTTTGATTAACTTCACTTTCCACCTCCAGCCGTGTTGTGGCTGCTTTTAAAGCTTTTTCTGTTTGCTTTTATTGCTCTGCTTTTTTCCCAAGAGTAAAAGCTCTTGCTAAAATCATAAAAAAAGCGGCTAAAGCCGCACCTGTTACCATCAGATTTTTTTTCATCCATAAGATCATAGGCGGTGCTCCTGAAAGCGTTTAGCAACAAAGAAAATACCAGCATGCGGCTAAAACCATAATGGTTGCCAAAGCCCATTGGATTGGTTCATTTCCTGCTAACAAACCACCAAGTCCAGAAAAAGAGCCAATAATCGGTGCAAGGGCTTCAGCTTTGAAAAGTCCCGTTGGTGCTTGCGTTTCTACGGTTTGGTAGTTAGAGGAAACATAAGCCCCTTTTGCCCATAAGCCTGTTTCTGCCGCGCGCCGGTGTGTGAGACTTTCAAGACGTTTTCCGCCTGCTTTGGTCCATTTCTGTAGCTCGGCAGGGACGGCTTCATATTCACCTTGATTGAGCTTTTTTAACAGTGTCGAGTTACAAAAGGCTCTTGTTAGTTGACGCTATTTCTAAAAATGATTGACTAGGATTAATAATGATACTATTATTGGTTATGAGTAATAAAGTTGAAAAAATAATCAGCTTGATGAAAGCATCACCAAAGAACATTAAGTTTTCAGATTTGTTGGCTGTATGTGTCTATTTCTTTGGAGAACCACGGAACAATGGTACAAGCCACTTTGTTTTTAAAACACCGTGGCTTGGTGATCCTCGTGTGAATATTCAAAAAGATTCTAGTAACAAAGCAAAAGCTTATCAAGTCAAACAAATCTTACAAGCGATAGAAAGGATGAAACATGAACAATAATCATTATACATATCGTGTTTTGTGGTCGCAAGAAGATGAGGAATATGTCGGATTGTGTGCAGAATTCCCATCCCTTTCATGGTTAGATGCTCAAGCAGAGAAAGCTTTAAAAGGTATTATGGACCTTGTTTCAGAAGTTGTTGAGGACATGCAACATAATGGAGAAGAAGTTCCTCTGCCTTTGTCACATGGTAAATATAGTGGCAAGTTTCAATTAAGAATACCACCAGAACTCCATAGAAAACTTTCAATACAAGCCGCTGAAAATGGTGTGAGTTTAAACAGATACATTTCTTCTAAGCTTTGAATCTTTTAAAAGTCTATACGTACTAAAAGAAAACTAATTCTTATGAAAACCTCTAAATTAAAACAAATACCCGTTTTCAAGACGGATGAAGAAGCAGAAAACTTTGTTGATACTGCCGATCTTACAGATTATGACTTAACTGATTTTAAATCCGTTCATTTTGAATTCTTACCTAAAGAAGTCTCTTGACCACTCCCCATCTTAAGAACAGGGAGGGGAGTTTTGTTTTTAAGTTAAGCAGCTTTTACAACAGGACTTTCCAAAGTAGGAGCATAAGCTTGCAATAACGGATTCATGCTATGCGGTAGTTCTGAATCTCCAAAATCTGTTAGAAATGTCAAGATTTTAAGCATACTTGGCATCTCATCTTGAAGTTTCAAAATCAAAACTTTTTCTATTACACTCATAGTATCAACCAGAGCAGTACAATCTTTATCGCTCATATTCTCATGTCTAGAAAATTGAGACAATGCTATCCATAGATCACATAAAAAGTTGGTATCTATCTTCATTGTACACCCCCATGGATTTGTTCTCTCAAACATGCCAATCCTTTTGGTGTGATTTTCGTTGAAGGCAGCACCTTTTCTGTACCATCCGGTCTTTGAATGGTGATAGCGGGACAATCCATGAATCCTTTCTTGATTTTATCCTGATAAGGTAACAGAGGCGCCCCTTGAGCCCGTCGATATACCCAATCATGTTTACGCAAGTAATCGGTTAAATCCTTAGGTCGTACTTCCAACATCTTTGCTGCTTCGATAAGCCAAACAGACCATCAGAACGCTTTAAACCTTCTAAAGCTTCTGCTTTTGGTGCTAATTCAGCAATCACATGATCTTTCTGCTCAATTTGACTTTGTAAGTGATTTAAAACACCAAGCAATGCTTCGGGTTTGGAGTAGTCAACTTGTGGTGTTGCTACTTGTTTCAAAAGCCGTTCACATTTGATAAAGTATAAACGAGCTTCTCTACCTTTCTTATTATTCTCAAGCATAGAAAGCTCTTTTGCTACACTTAAAGTTAGATGATAATCTTTAGAGGGACGACCACCTTGGAGGTTTTCCCCAAAATTGGTGAAAACTAAATAATCCTGATTTTCTAATAAATTATATTTGTTGATGCGATATTTAATCCAAGTAGAGAAATCTTTACCTCCTTCCAAAAACGCATGCAAATCACGAGCGTTAACAGTTTGAACAGTTTCCTGATCGATAACCTGTTCTCTAATTTCTATAAGAGTATTCATAATGAATTCCTTATGGTTAGATGTTTTTGATTGACACTCTAAGAAGAGTGCCGGGTGCTCAAAAACACGGCCATAAGTCCGTCGTTACACTTTCCCCGCAAGGGTATTGTATAGCGTAACCACACCCGACAATATTATTATACGCATGTAGCATATAATGAGTCAAAGTCTTTAATGTATAGAAGACTGATTATTTCGGTAACCAATCCGCTTATGGTTTAAGGTGTTTTTGAGGCACCTGATTCGATTATTCATACTCCTATCATAATGTCAAGCAGTAATATTACATTTTTCTAACTTATATAAGTACGTCTTTACTTTATTTGTCGACTCACTTTAAATTTCCACTTTACTTTTTTATTTATAGCGGAGGGGGAGGTAATGCTGGATACCCTTGATACAATTGCAATGATCGTGTGCTTGTTATCATTGCCAATGATGGTTGTCGGACTCGTTTTAGTATGTATAAAGAAATGGCGGAAAAACGGACTGAAAACTCTTGGTATTGGAGCTTTATTATTTATCGGCTCTGCGATAGTAGGTGCTTCTGTACACAAAGACAAACCAAATCAAATTACACACAATAATGAAATTGTTACCTCCTCTTCAACTGCGTCAATAGATGTCGCTACTCAAGATGAAAGCGTGACTCAGGCACCAGCTGAGAATACCGATAAGCAAATTACCTCCATTGAAGACAATAAATCAGATGAAAATGATGGGTTAGGTTTTTGGGGATGGTTTTGGTTAATTTTCTTTGCGTTTTTTGCGTTTTCCATTTTCGCTTATTGGCAAGATAAACGCAAAAAACTTTCTAAAGAGAAAGTTCCAGAACAGGCTTCAATGTCGCTCCCTCCTGCACATCCTTATTCTGATTTCTCAGTCGTTAATAAAACATCTCCAGCACTTAAAAATGAACAACTGGAAAAATGGATCAGGATCTTTCTCCTTTGTGCTCTATTGATTGGAGGCATTGTGGTAGTAATAAGTATTTCACCATGGTTATTAGTAGCCATTATTATTGTTTTACTTTTGGTGATTGCTCACTACTCTGAAAAGAAAAAAGTAAAACTTTTTGAAGAACAAGTTGCAATGTTGCTACCGGATATTAAAGTGTCTAGTTTTTCTGAAGCGTGTAAAATGTTTTAAGAGCTTGACGCAAGCGAATATGAATATCGTTTAGCACACAATGAAAAATTGTTGGGGGTTCAAGAACGCGTTTTCTTTGATATTAATAAAAAGATCACACTTAGAGGACGTCTTTTGGTAACCGATCAAGCCATTGTATTTGAAAGTCCTGAAAAGAATGAACGAACCACTTGGACACGAATTGCATCAGTAGCTATAACATACCATGAATGCCAAATCAGTCTCCGTACCGGCATACCACGGAATTACCAATTCACTGCCTTTTCAAGTCCAAGGTTTACAGCAGTAATTCGAGTTCTGGGACAGTTTTATTGATTTTTAAACACACAAGAAAAGATACGTTCATTGTTTTATCTCCCGCAAGATAAGCTTATACATACCGGATTCAGAGGCTTGGACATCTGTTACCACGAAGTGCTCTTGAGAGGGGGCTTT